>JAFGEM010000075.1 GCA_016931555.1 Candidatus Iainarchaeum sp.
AATATTTTCAATGCAATAGCAGCCTCGGGAGCCACTGCCTTGCTCACAAGCGAAAAAGTAGAGGATGCCCCCGGAATAAGCAGGGACACTATATCAGAATTCCTTTGCGACAATATACTAATGCTGCATTATCTTGGAGTGGGCAGCGTAGAATTTCGAAGCATGCGCATTCTAAAAATGCGCTTGAGCAACCACGAAAAACACGTTATAAATTACTCAATTTCAGACAAGGGCATTGTCCTTGAAAAAGCAAGCCCCATATGAAAATGAAAAACATGAGAAAAGACATCTATGTTTCGGGAGTCTATCCTGAATGCGACAGATTAATGGGGCAAAAAATAATCTGCGAAGACATCCCAAAAAAAGAGTACGGCTGTTAAATTTTTTAATTTTCAAGAGGCTCGCATGACTCGCAGCAAATTTTGTTTGTGTTTGGAATTTGGAACAATATTTTTGTGCATTTTTCCTCTCCCCTAATACACAATTCGCCGTTCTGTGCTTCACACTTGGTTTCCCCCAAATACTCTTGAATACAGCCTGCGAATAAAAATAGAACAAGCAATGTGAGCAGCCCTGCAAGTAATGCTTTCTTCATTGCTCTTAAATAGGGAAAGGCCGAATAAAAAACTTGCGGTTGTAAGCCGTTATTTTTAATGTGAGCGTAGCGAACCACTCGTCCCATTTGCGAAGCAAATGGTTCTTTTTGCTAACTTTTTCTTTCTAAGAAAAAGCTATCGCAGAGGGAGGGATTTGAACCCCCAAGTCCGTTCGGACACCGGCTCGCTTGAACCATTGCAAGCTGAGTGCGAGTGTAACGAGCCACTCGTTTCGTTTGCGCAGCAAACGATTTTTTCGCTAACCTTTTTTTCTAAAAAAGGCTACTCAAGGCCGGCGCATTGACCAGGTTCTGCCACCTCTGCATTTTATGGTGTTGGGTATGCTCCTATGAATAAGTTTTTATAGTAGAATGTTTTTATTCTTTTACCATTGGCTTTTATGGCTGAATGGCAAGAGGTTTTGTATGGCTAAAAAAAAGGCATCAACGAGCTATTTGCTGTCCGTTTACTATTACTTTGTCACAATAATAGTGCTTAGCTTTTCAACAGTGGTTTTAGTATGGGGGCTTTTGAACCAGTTTGAGAACAATATTCCGCTTGCGCTATTGCATTACATTGCAACTTTTCTCTTGATAATGGTTTCAAGGTTTTTCTTTATTCACGGGCATAGAAAACTCGGCGATGCAAAGCAGTAGTTAGACAAGATTTTTGAAGCAAGAGGGCAGCATGTTCATGAGGTCTTTTGCATTATACATTTGCCCGTTTTTTTTGTATAATTCGTCTCCGGCACAGCCGTTTAGGTATGCTGCTGCAAGAGCTGATTCAAGCAAATGGTTTTTTGCTGCGAATCCTGCAACTAATCCTGCGAGAGTGTCTCCAGTGCCGCCTTTTGTCATTCCTTGGTTGCCGGTATAATTGCAATACAATTTTTTTCCATTGGAAATAAAGTCAATTGGGCCTTTTCCCGCTATAATGCAGCCAAATTTTTTTGCATTCTTTAAAACAGATTGTGCGCTCATTTTTTCTTTGAATAGTGCCTTGAATTCGTTGGAATGCGGTGTGAGGCAGCAGTTTGAATGAACCTGGTTTGGCTTGATTAGGCGCAGGCCTCCGGCATCAATCACTGTTGGCGTTTTAGAAAACTTTTTTAGTATCTTTGCAACCATTCTTTTGTTTGCCATGTTTTGCTCCAAACCCGGGCCGACTAGAATTGAATCAGATTCTTTTGCGCGCTCCATTGCTTTTGACAGGGGGGAAACAATCATTGCAGGGCCAATTCTTTTTATGAGGGGAATGTTTTCTTTTGAAGTGCACACAAAAACAATGTCAACTAGGCGCGAGGCAGTTATTGCGGAAAAAACAAGGCTGCCGTGATATTGTTTGCTGCCTGCAATAATCAGTGTCAAGCCATTTTGGTATTTGCGGCTTTTTGGCTTGGGTTTTTTTATTTTCTTGAAAATGCTTTTTTTTATACGAACGCACTGCATACACTAAATAGGATTATTATAGAATAAATAGTTTTTGTTTAATCAACGCAGATCTCTGTTTCTGGTTCTTCGGGATTTGGATAGTAACAGCCAGTGTACATTCCGCTGCAAACCCAGACAGTGCCATTATAGGAGATGCAGTTTTCCCCGCTTGGGCATTCTGCATGCGAGTTGCATGGCATTTCCGAGTTTGTTGCACAGTATGCAAACACCATACCGTAAAATTTTTCCATTTCCTGCGGGCAGGTGCAGTTTGCAATGTCCCCGGGAGTCATTGGCGGGTTATAATCATTGCAGTTTTTTACAATACAGTCCTTTGAGCAATTGTACGGAGACTCTGTTTCCAATTCACAGACGCCGTTGCCGCAGAATGCAGTGCAGATTCCCGATGCACCAACCATATTTTCCTCTTTGGGCGGAATTAATTCCAGTCCCTCACAGCATTCCGGGGGATTGGCTATTACTGGAACGGATTTTCCCTCTCCAATGCAGGAAGGCAATGGCATGCACATTCCATTTTCGCACATTGTGGTACTGGAGCATTTAACGTCTGCAGGGCAGGTAGAACAATTTTCTCCGGATTCTATTATTCCATTGCCGCAGGCTTCGGGCGGCTGTGGGCAGCCGCTGAACAAAATAGCTATTGCAATGAACAAAAGTGCGGCAAACTCTTTTTTCATGTTAAAACTAGGTTATTCTAGAATAAAAAGATTTTGGTGCGTGGTCTAGCATGGGCAAGAGCATTCTACAGTCATGCCGCCTGACTGCTTTTGCAGGCCTACAATGCTGTAGCCCTCAAAATCAAAGTCATTGTTTTTGAGGACTTGGCATGCTTCTCCGCATTTTGCCATGCATGTTCCAAGCTCGTCCATTGTAGTCTGAACACAACCTGCGAGTGCGAGAATAATTGCAATCAACAGTATTGGAATTATTTTTTTCATGCAATAATTAGGGCTGTGTGGAATATAAAGGTTGTGCTAGCGTTTTAGGTTTTCTTTTCTCACTGCAGTGTTTTCAATGCGCCGAATCTCGCGTTCAAGGCCTGCAATAACTGCCTTTTTCTGTGCAATGGCGCGCAGCAAATCAGTTTCCTCATCAGAGTCGAGAATCTTTATTTTCTTTTTCTTTTCAAGCCTTTTCTCAAGATTCCTTAACTCAATGTTTTCCCGCCCGATTTTGTAATTGACTTCACTAATTTCATCCTGCATTAAACACACCCCAATCAAATAATATGAAATACGTTGGGAAAGGGTTTTAATTCATTATTTTTCCCCTGGAATGTTATATATACTTTTCCTGGGCAAAGTTATTTCATGGAAAAATCAGTAATGGGTTTTTTTGCCCACAGTGATGACGAGGCAATTGGCGCGGGCGGCCTTTTTTTGAAAGAGGCGGAAGCAGGAATAAAGCCTGTTGCAGTGCTGTTTTTTGGGAATAGAGAGAGGCAGGCTGAATTCAAAAAATCCTGTGAAATACTCAATGCAAAGCCAATTATTTTGGGGTTAAAAGACAGGTTTGCAGGCAGGCAGGAGCTGTTTGAAAAGCTTGTGTCAATTATAAGAGAGGAAAAACCCTTGTATTGCATAACGCATTCCAAATATGATTATCATCCAGACCATGATTTTGTGAGAAAAATTGCTTTGGAGGCAATAGAGTTTGCAGGGCATGATACAGCGGAAAAAGCTTGGGTTGTAGAGCATGTTCTGTTCAGCGAAACAAACAATCTCCTGCCAGAGCCCAATATTATTGTTGATATTTCAAAAACGCTTGAAGCAAAGATTAGGGCGCTTGAGTGCCACAAAAGCCAGGTAATGGCAGACCACAAGCAGGGCTATTACCCTGGTTCAGTGAGAAAAAAAGCAGAGTTGCGTGGCCTGCAAATTGGGGCGCAGTATGGGGAGGCATTTGAGGAACTGCGCATGCCAATTCATGCGAATTGTTATGGAAAAACAAGGGGAATTGAAAAATTTAGCGAGAAAATATAGGAAGAACAAGGCAAAGGAAAATTAGAAGGCTCAGCAACAAATTATAATTGCTTGCCAGATTTAAAAGGTGCAGTTGATGAAAAAAAAACTACATGTGGGGATAGTCTCTTTTTATAATCCTCATCTAGGGGGAAGTCGGGTTTCGGCTACACGTACCGCAATCCAGCTTGCAAGGAGAGGCCACAAAACCTTTATTATAAGCCACAGCGATTCCTATAACACAGAAGCATTGCAGGAGCTGGGATTAAATTTTTTTCCCATAGAAAGCATTGAATATCCAACACTAACCAGTGAAGTGCACACAATTACTTTTGCATCAAAAATTGCGGAAGTACAACAGTCTTTTGGATTGGATTTAGTGCATGCCCATTATGGCGTGCCTTATGCTGTTTCCTGCATGGTAGCAAAGGAGCTTACAAGCGTGCCATATTTTGTAACCTTGCGAGGTTCTGACGTGTCTGTTTTGGGGGTAAATCCTGCAATACAGCCCGTGTTGAACATGGCCCTGAAAAAAGCGGAAAAAGTTTTTTTTGTCAGCAATTTTTTAAAGGAATTTGCAGCAAACCACGGCATATACACTAAAAACAGCGAAGTTTTATACAATTTTGTTCCAACTGACCTATATGCCCACAGCTCATTCCCAAACCTAAAGAAGGCACTAAAAATTTCTCCAGAGAGCACAATAGTAACTCACGCCTCAAATTTTAGGGAAATTAAAAGGCCCTTTGATATTATTGAGGCAGCAAAGATTGTTTTGGACAATCATAAAAATGTTTATTTTATTTTTATTGGAGAAGGCCCGCTACTTCAAGAGTGCCAAAGAAAAGTCGAAGAACTGGGCATAAGCAAAAACATTCGTTTTACGGGAAGAAAAGAGAATATGTATGACTGGTTTGCAATCACAGACATTTTCATATTAAACTCTGAAATTGAGGGCTTTGGGTTGGTTGTTGCAGAGGCAATGGCCAGTGGCAGTGCAGTAATCTCAAGCAAGTGCGGTGGCCCCGAGGAAATAATTGAGGAAAACAAATCAGGATTGCTATTTGAAAGGGAAGATATTGATGCACTTGTGGAAAAAATAAGTTTTCTCATAGAAAATCCCGGCGCCCGAAAAAAAATGGGGCAGGAAGCAAAAAACAGGATAAGAAAAAAATTTTCCGCAGAAAACCATATCCCCCGATTGGAAGCAGAGTATTACAAAGCAATTCAAACTAAAGAGAAAGATTGATAAACAAGAAAGAATGTTTTTATGATTGGTGCGCAAACCAATGCCTAAAAAAAGTAATTCAAGGTATAAGAGAACTGGCGCGCTTGGAGGCGACCAGTCGGGAATAATGAGACAGGGGTTTCTGCGCGCGCATGCAATGAGGCGTGCTGGAAAAAAAACAGGTTATCTTATTCATGATGCGGATACTGCGGGCGTAGCATCAAAAAAAACTATTGACGCCAGCCGCTTAAGGCAAAATAAGGGGCTTTGGGTTGGCTTGGAAAGGCAGACAAAGGACAGGACACAATACATTTCCGCGGGGGAAAGAAACGTTTTTTTGGGGCCTAAGCCAAGTGCTTTGGACGCAATTGACAGGCACCCCCCATCAAGAATCGGCTTGGTTACCTCGGAAAGAAAGCTTGCGGGTTCAGGGCTGGCTTTTCACAGGATTCCAAGGCTTGATGAGCTTGTTGTAAAACAGTTTACGCACGATGTGCTCGAGGCATTGAGACTAAGCGAAAAAAACAGGGCACAAAAAGCGCGCGCAAAAATAGTTGTGAAAATAGTTGAGGATTATGTGAAAAAGCACCCGAAAGCAACTCTTGCAGACCTTGAAATACATTTGAGCAGGAAAATTTTTCGTGAAAAAATACCCACTACAAAATCATCAAGCCTGTTCAGGGCAGACGCGAGAAATATTGCGCGCCACAAATTGCTGAACAATTTTCTTGCAAATTACAGTGCAGTTGCTGCAGAGTACAATGGGGTTGTCTCAAAATTTAAAGGATTCCGGAGCCTTGCAACACAGGAGGGCGAGCTTCCTTTTACAGTGGTTTTTAATCTGCACGGGCATACTGTGAGGGGAACACTCTATGTTTTGAACGGAAACATTACAGTTAAGGGGCCTGATTTTCACAGGGCAATAAATCATGGAAAGCGTTTGGGAAATGTAAAACAGCTTTTTTCTGTCCTGCGCAGTTCTCTTGGAAGAGATGTTTCTGTTGTGCCAAAGGCAGTTCCGCTTTTAGTGCAATTGCGCATGAATTACAATGATTATGCCACGAATCAGGGTTATGCTCCAATGGCTGACGAGTTTGCGCGGAGAATAGGCGTAAGGCAGCACCCTGATTTTGTTGTAAGATTTGATGCTTTCAGGGCGCTGGGCAAGCACAGGATTAAACTGCCCAGAGAAATGCAGGCTGCTTTTGGAAAGCAGGCAATAACTGGCTTGGAATTGGCGGAAAGGGCTCCGGAAGTCATTGCAACTAACAAAAGTGCAATCCAAGGAATAAAGGATGCAAAAAATCCCGAACAATTATTGGAGTTGATGCATTCCCCTGAAATTAGGGTGCGCGTTTCGGGAATAAGCAGGGCAGAGGAACAGGAGCTGGGGGGCATAAGGGCTATTCT
>JAFGEM010000076.1 GCA_016931555.1 Candidatus Iainarchaeum sp.
ATAAAAATGTTTTGTTTACATTGTGAAACCAGCAGAATCAGCACATTCTTCCCTTTGCATACCCCATAACAGCCATAGGCTTTTTAAACATTAAACGCTTCTGGCAGTTATAAGGGATACAAAAGACTATTCGCTTTTGCATATGCTTATATTATTTTTGGATATCATATTGATAGGTGTTTTTATGGGCGAAACTTTGGTTAGGCTTGGGCCTGCACAGGAACTCGTTGTTGAAAAGCTCACTAAAGCAGGCGTGTTCAAAACAAGAAGCGAAGTCATTAGGGCGGGGATTCTGGAACTGGGCAAGGAATTCAACGTTTTCAAAAACTTTCAAGAACTTGAAGACGAGCTAGCCTTTCGCAAAGCCAAACAGGTTTCTGACGAAATTGACGCAGGCAAGCGAAAGGTTTTCACAGAAGAAGAAGTGAAGAAAAAATACGGCTTTAAGTGATTTCCTTGTTCGAAATCGGTTTTGCAGACAACTGGGATCGTTATTACTCCAAAATGGATTCAAGTGAACAAAAAAAATCTGGAAAAAAATACAGCAGCTTAAAACGCTTTTAAAAGCAAGGCACCTCAAACAAGGCGTTCCAATTTTTGTGGTTGAATCAGGCCAATACAGGATTTGCTTCAGGGAAAAAGAAAAAACCAAAGAAATCCTATTCGCAGGAAACCACAAGCAATACAAGAAATGGTACAGCAAATTCTTTTGAACCCCGCAAGCAAAAAGGAGGTTGAATTATGGTTTTCAAAACAAAAATAAAATGCCCAATTTGCGAGGGAGAAGCAAAGCTGTCAAAAACCAGCCTGCAAATGTTCGGCGGCCTAGTTACGCTAAAGGATACCCCAATTTACGAGTGCAGGAAATGCAATGAAAAATTCGCCACCGGAAAAATTGTTGACAAAACATTGGAAAAAACGAGAAAAGAATTCAGCTTCGCAAGGAAAATAGTTTCGACAGGCGGCAGCCTTGCAATAACAGTTCCGCCAGACCCGGCAAAATTCTACAAGCTCAAAAAAGGAGAAAACGTGCAACTGGTGCCAGCAGGCGAACACCTGATGAAAGTGGAAGTGTAAGCGCCAGTAGAAGAAAACTGGAAAGCGTTAGCAAAGCTGGGCGAAAAAGACGACACATTTGATGAAATAATAGGAACTGCTGAAAGAAGCCAATGATAGGTTTAAAACCTTTTGTAAGAACAATATGATTAGGGTGATTAATATGAATGAGCGGATTAGAACTGTTTTGATGAATGGCAGGGGGCAGATTGTTATTCCGGAGGAAATGAGGGAAAACCTGAAAATGAAGCCAAAGGAAGCGCTCGTCCTGATTGAGAAGGACAACGAGCTTATTCTAAAAAAAGAGTCTGATGTTGCAAAAAAGATTCTTGAAGAAGACAACGCCTGGGCCCTTCTGTCCCTTGATGCCCTGAAAAAAGCATGGGGCAAAGAAGACGCAGTCTGGGACAAAATCGCGCGTGAGGGAACACAATGAAGCAGCAAGAAATAGCTTGGGTAAAAATCCCTTTCTCTGATTTTTCAGAAACAAAACTAAGGCCAGCCCTAATTGTTTCAAACAATGACTATAATTCAAAAGCAGAGGATATAGTAGTTTGCGCGATTACGTCCAATATTCAAAAAGCAGAATACTCAGTGCAATTAAGCCAAAAAGACTTCATAGAAGGAAACCTGCCGATTGAAAGCAGAATCAAAGCAGACAAAATAATGCAAATAAACAAAAAACTAACACTTCGGGCATTCGCAAAAATCAGCGAAAAAAAATTCGACGAAACAATTGCAGAAATCAAAAAGCTGCTGGCAAAAAAATAACAACAATAGCAATCCCAATAGAAAACAGCAAAATACCCCCCTGATTGTTCAAAAAAACCACAAGCCCAAATCCACGTTATATATCCTGCTGTGTTGCATAACTCCTTCTTGAAACGATAGTTTTTTCTCTCAAAAGAGAGTTATACACCTGTGCCTTTTTGCCTTAGGCACAGGTGGTGTGTATAACTCCTAACACAAAAAGTAAGAGAGATTGGAAAAGTGTAAATAACCGACTGGTCAAGCAGGGAACCCTGCTTGTAAGCCTTTCTTTCCTTGATTCTTGGCAGGAACAGGTAAAACAGTTGAATGATGGCAAAGTTGGCAGGCCATATAAGTATCCTACTGGGTTAATAGACTACGCTGGTCTGCTTCACTGTTTCATACACTTGCCATACCGGCAAGCTAAAGGTGTACTCGTGGCTATTGCAGAAAAAGAGCCAAGGTTGAAAGCAGCAGACTATTGCACTCTGTGCAGGCGTTTCAACAAGCTTGAAACAAAAATACAGCCTAGGCAACAGAACTCTGAGGAAGACCTGTGGGTAGCAATAGATGCCTCAGGAGTATGCATAACTAACAGGGGAGAGTGGATGCGCAAAATCCACAGAAAAGGCAAAATCACAGAATCCAAAGGATTCCTCAAAATACACGTCTCTGTAGACGTGAAAACCAAAGAAGTAGTCGGACTGGAAATAACCACTGACAAAGTAGGCGACAACGGACGGTTTGACGCACTGTTACAGGACAGCATCACAAACACAAACAGACCCCTAAAAGGAATATACGCAGACGGAGGCTATGACACATTTGAAAACTTTGAGAAACTTGAAGAAACAGGCATCTTCCCAGGTATACGCATAGACGAAAACGCTGTTACCGACCCACCACCAAACCGCTACCCCCAAAGACGAAGAAAAGAACCAGCAAGAACAAAACACGCAAGAAAACAGCTACAAGACAGGGACACCTGGAAAAAAGAAACAGGCTACGGCCTCAGATGGCACAGTGAAGGCTTTTTCTCAGTACTCAAACGACGATACGGCAAACATGTCATGGCAAAAAACTTCAAAAACATGCAACAAGAGCTGTTGTTCAAAGCACAACTCTACAACCAACTGCTCTGAACAAAAAGTGCAACAGTAGTTGCAGAAATAAGAGCCTCAAAAATCAGCTAATTGTGCAACACAGCACCGGCCAGGGATTCAGCTCCTCTTTAAAAGGAGTAAAAGAAGTGTGGTAATCTATGCCCGCAACAGCCTCAACATCCCGCAGCTCA
>JAFGEM010000077.1 GCA_016931555.1 Candidatus Iainarchaeum sp.
AAACAAACCTTTTTATTTTTATATGTATAAACTTTATACATAAGCAAGTTTTATCTATTAAAAGTTAAAATAGGGGAAGTGTGGGGTGCGTATGGTAGTAAAGGGTTATTTTATTCAATACAAATTTATTATTCCTTCAGAAATTAAACACTCTTCTTACACTTACCAAAAACTATTTCGCGCGCTTTATGGTTATACACAGGCTGTTTTCAAATCTAACGGCAAAAGCTACCGCTATCATAGAAGGGGCGTTCTTTCAGACGTGCCTTATCTTCGCCCCGGCAAAAACTGTGTAATTACACCCCAAGGGGCGCTGACAAAGCTTCTGGATTTCTTTAAAACCGGCAAAAATCCAGCGCATCTGTGGAAATGGAAAGGTGACTGGAAAGCTGTTTATTACATGAATGAAAAGAATATAGAGGACAGAGAAGCTACAAAGGCACTTGAGGAGTCTATGGAAAGGCAATATGTTTTATCTGCCTCTGAAAGCCATGAAAATCTTGCCTCTGAAATGTCAGTTTTGCTTCAAAAACAGCCCTCAGGAATAGACAAGAATTATGCTGCGCTCCTTTCAAAAGAGGCAGAAAAACTGGTTTCACTTGACTGGTTTAAACAGCTTTATTCCAAATCAGAAAAACTCTCTAATTTCTATAACAACTACAAAAAGCTAAAGGCAATGAAATAACCCCCTGCTTTTCTCTTTTGTCAGAACGAACAGGCCTTGGTTTTCTACTTCCATTAGTTGTCGCATGCTTTAATGGCACAAAACCCGAGTGTGCGGCCGCGAGATCTGAGCCAAAACAATACGTTCTGCTAGTCCTGTTAGGCGGGTCAATTCCTGTATAGTTGCCAATTGTTTTTCGCGCCCAAAGAAGCCCAATGCAGCCCCCATAATTTTTCTACGTGTTGGTGTTTTCGCACGGATATAAACCAGTCTTTTTGGGCAGCGCAATTTTACTCCTGCTTGGCAGTTCCGTTGTCCTTTTCCTTCTTTTTTTCTCTCTCTTTAAATTCTATCGGGGCTGCGGGCTTTTTTTCTTCTCCCTTGGGAGAAATAATTATTTCCTTTTTGCGCCATTTTCTTGTGCCGCCGACATCACTGCTTTCGAATAATCCGCAATCAGTAAATGTTTTGATATAGGGATAGAGGCTCCTCTCATTCATATATTCCATTCCAAACTGTTCTTTTATTCTGCGCCGGATTTCCCGCATTTCAACCCACTCAAAACCAATTACGCTAGTGAGGTGATGGGCCTGGGTATTATCCCTTATCTTGATGTATTCCCAAATAGAGTGTATTTCACTTACTTTTTCCTCTTTTGGGGCGTCTAATAGTATTTCTTGCTCTGCGGGAGTTGCATTGTGCTGTTGTTCGGCTTTTTCTTGCTTTTGAAGTGATTTTTCGCTTGGTGTTTCACTCCATTCCCGGACTCCGCTAAGTGCATGGAATATGCTCTTTATTAGCCTTTTCAAAACCATTCATAATTATAATGAATGTAATGATATATATTTGTTACGGTAATTACCAAGTTAATAAAGTAATGGTAGTAAATCGCAGTTTCCTACTATGTTGCAGCGCAAAGTGTGTGGGTGAGAAACGTAAATTGGCCTGTTTGTTCCATTTTTTGCTTCCTGTTTCTTGCCTATTTACGATTGTTAGTTATTGCAGTCCTGTGAGTGCATTTTTTTTGTCTTTTTTAGTCAAAATAGCCGTGCAGTATTTCTAGTTGTTATGTTTTGGCTATGTGAGTAGCCGCCTTTGTGTCTTGGCTAGCTGTTTTCTCTTCTTCTTTCATATTTTCACTAAAGAGAGAACTCGATTTTTTTATTGAAATTCTGTGTTTTTTTCTTTCCCTTGTTTTGTGTTATGTTGAGAACTCTAATTTTGCGTTTAATCTGGGATTTAAAGGGATTTTCTTGTTTTTGCAGTGTTGTGAGGCTCTTGATTTTTCATGTATTTAATAGAAAAAGAAATGAATTAGCGGGGAGAGGATTTGAACCTCCGACCTTCGGGTTATGAGCCCGACGGGCACTCCTGGCTGCCCTACCCCGCTATTCCTTGTTTTAGAGCTAAAATACCTGTGTTTCAAAACCTTTTTAAATACGGCTTTAACGATAAAAACTTTGTTTCTGGGCTTTTTTTTGCCTTAAAAAACCCCTGTCTGCTCTTTTTTCCGATTCCGCTTCTCCCTATTTTTTGTTTGGCTTTTTTTGTCTCTTATCTGGTTTTTGGAGTTATTTAATTTTATGTCCAATAAATTGTGTTTTTTTATTGTGTTTTTTTGATTGTTTCACTCTGGCCTTTCAGCAATTCCATTTCCTTTTCAATATTTTTTATCCTCTTTTTATTATCCACTGCCTCAAGAGTTGCACCGCATTCAGGGCATTTAAACAGGTATTCCACAGCAATCTCAAAAGGAATGTAATCGCATTGTTTTTTACAGGTAAACATAGCATAATTCTGCTCAAAATTTCTCTTGACTTCCAGCTTTTCCAGTCTCTCGCTATATTTTTCCAGCAACAGCTCTAGAACGCGTTTTGTTTTTATTTCCCAAGTATAAGAATACCATCCCGTTTTCGTGTTTTTTGTTTTGTGATAGCAGGAAATGCCTCTGTAATGCAGCCTATTCAATATTGTCCGCGCCTCAGTAACCTTTAGCTTCATTTTTTTTGCTATTTCTTCATCAGTAATCATTTTGCCCTTGCGCTCCCATATCTTTGTTATCTCTACTGCGTAATCCCCCGCAATAGTAGATAACAATTCTTGGGCCCCTTCGAACTTCAAGACACTGAGCTTAGGTTTAGGCATCAATTACACTCTTTTCTATTTTTTGTTCTGAACTTAATAAAAACCGCTACTATCTTTTCACTATTTTTTTTCCTTTTTCTTGCGGCACAATCCTAATCTTTGCTTTTGGAAACCTTTTCTCGAGTTCCTTCCCTTTTTGCATTTTGTCCAATGCAACAGCAAGCGCAGCAATTTCCGAATGCGGCTGCGTTGTAACAGACACATTAAGATTGGCCTGTTGGTAAACTTCTGCAACAACTTTTTGCGAACCAATTATAATCAAAAGTTTATTGTGCCGCCTTATTTTTTGCACAGCTTTTTGTATTGGAACACCGTACATTGTTAAATGTACAGCGAAAAATTTTTTATTCTTGTACTCTTTCAAAACTTTTTTCCAGGAATCAGAGAATTCAACCTTAAAATTAGATCCCCAGTTTTTGTTTACTCCCTCCACGGTTTTTACAATACTCTCGTCTGTATTTCCCTCAATAATAATCTTCTTTGCGCCAAAGGCGCGTGCAACAAGGCAGCAGTGGCTCGTTACCCGTAAATCGCGATAATCGCGATGGCCATACCGCAGAACTACTATCTCCATGATAATATTGGTTTTAATAGTTTTTTAAGCACATAGTCTTCGTGTTTTATTATGCTTGACATTGAATTTGTTAGAAAAAACCAGGGGGTAATCCGCAAAGACTTGGAAAAGCGTGTGGATTCAGAGGCCACGGCTCTTTTGAACGAGTTGATTGAAAAAGACGTGTTGTGGAGAAAGCTCAAGGGAGAAGCAGATTCCCTGCGGGGCAGGAGAAATACTCTTTCTCGGGAAATAAATGAGGCAAAGAAAGCAGGCAAAGACACTGCATTGCTGCTAGAAGAGGCAAAGCAAGTGCCTGCAAAAATAGCCGACTTAGATAAGCAAACAACAGAGCTTTCAGAGCGCACGCATAAACTGCTTTTGTTGCTCCCTAATGTTTTGCATGAATCAGTTCCTGTTGGGAAAGATGATTCGGAAAATGTTGTTGTAAAAAAATGGGGCAAGGCAGCAAAGCCAAAATTCGAGGTAAAGCACCATGGGCAGTTGGCAGCTGATTTGAATCTTGCTGATTTTGAGCGCGCAGTAAAAATCTCTGGCTCGGGATTTTTTTTCCTTAAAGGGGAACTCGCTTTGCTTGACATTGCATTGCAGCGCTTTGCAATTGACAAGCTAGTCAAGCAAGGCTTTACACTTGTGCAGCCTCCTTTGCTCATGCGCAGGAAGCCTTACGAGGGAGTCGCTCCCTTGGAGGATTTTGAAAATGTAATGTACAAAACAGAAAACACAGACCTCTATTTAATCGCAACATCAGAGCACCCACTGACGAGCATGCATATGAACGAAATTTTTGAAGAATGCCATTTGCCCATTAAAATGGCTGGAGTGTCACCGTGCTTTCGCAGGGAGATTGGCAAACACGGTTTAGATGAAAGAGGGTTCTTCCGAGTGCACCAGTTCAACAAAATAGAACAAATTATTCTCTGCAAGCCAGAAGACTCTTATAAATGGATTGAGGTTCTCAGAAAAAATGCAGAACAGCTTTTAACAGATCTAAAAATTCCTTGGAACACTACAAATGTTTGCACTGGGGACATGGGAATAGTAGCAGCAAAAAAATACGACATAAACGGCTGGTCCCCCCGGGAGCAGAAGTATATTGAATTAATGTCCTGCAGCAACTGCACTGACTATCAAAGCGCTGGCTTGAACATGAAATATCAGTCAAAGCAGGGAGAGAAAAAATATATCCACACGTTGAACAGCACAATGGTTGCAACAACACGCACTCTCCGTGTAATACTCGAGAACTATCAGACAAAAGAAGGTTCCCTAAAAATACCCAATGCACTGCAAAAATACATGAATGGAATAAAAGAAATCTCCCCGAAGAAAAAGAAAGCACCAAAGGGAAAATCCAAAAACCCAACAGGAAAAAAGACGCTTGTAAAGAAGAAACGCGCTCTTGTGCGCAAAAAAACCAAGAAAAAATAGTATTTTTAATCTTGCTGAGGCTAATTATTTAAGTGAAGCTGCTTTTTATATTGCCAGTTTTTTGTGTTTGAATTGGGTCCATAGCTCAGTCTGGTAGAGCAGCGGGCTTTTAACCCGCGTGTCGGGGGTTCGAATCCCTCTGGACTCGTGCCAACTTTTTTTAAAGAAAAGGTTGGTTAAAAGAAGGTTTTTGCTTAAGCAAAAACTGGCGAGCTGGGCCCAT
>JAFGEM010000078.1 GCA_016931555.1 Candidatus Iainarchaeum sp.
AGCGAATACATAGAATGGGCAAAAAAATACACGCCGGAGAACTAAAAAAAGGGCAATTCGCAAAGATTTTCGATTATTGTACAAGATTCCTTTATATTACTAAAATTATTAAATTTTTAAGGTAATATATGGAAAAAATACTGGTTACTGGCGGCTGCGGATTCATTGGAAGCAATTTCATTAGAAGTTTCATGAAAAACAACCCCAACGCAAAAATAGTTAATTTGGACAAGCTTACTTACGCGGGAAGGCGCGAAAACCTTGCTGATTTGGAAAACGCGCAGAACTACGAATTCGTAAAGGGAGACATTTGTGCTTCTGCAACAGTTGAAAAAGCAATGCAGGGCTGTGATGCAGTAATAAATTTTGCAGCAGAAAGCCATGTTGACAGAAGCATAGAAGACAGCAATGCTTTCGTGCAAACAAATTTTTTCGGGGTAAAAGTGTTATGCGAACAAGCCAAAAAAATTGGTGTTGAAAAATTTTTGCAGATTTCAACTGACGAAGTATACGGGCAGATTCACGAAGGCAGCTTTACAGAAGCCTCGCCCTTAAAACCGCGCAACCCTTACAGTGCTGCAAAAGCCGGCGGAGAACTACTCGCAATGTCCTACCACACTACACATAATCTCCCTGTGGTTGTGACAAGAAGCAGCAACAATTACGGGCCTTTCCAGTTTCCAGAAAAAGTAATGCCTTTATTCATTACAAATTTGCTTCGCGGAAAAAAAGTTCCGCTCTACGGCGAGGGTTTGCAGATACGCGACTGGCTGTATGTTATGGATAACTGCAGTGCAATAGAACTGTGCCTCAAAAAAGGAAAAGCCGGCGAAGTTTATAATATTGGGGGCAACTGCGAAATGCCCAATATTGAATTGACAAAAAAAATTCTTTCAGCCCTTGGAAAGGGGGAGGAAATGATTCAGACGGTAGAGGACAGGAAAGGGCATGATTTTCGATACAGCCTTGATTCAACAAAAATCGCCCGAGATTTAGGATGGAAGCCCACAACGCAATTTGAACAGGGCTTGGAACAGACAGTAGAATGGTACAAGACAAACACCCCTTGGTGGGAAACACTGGTGAAGTGAGTAAAAAAGGAGGGATTTTGAATGGTTTTGCGCGGAGTAATTTTGGCGGGAGGCACTGGAAGCCGTTTATTTCCATTGACGAAAGTTTGCAATAAACATCTTTTGCCTATTTACAACAAACCAATGATTTATTACCCCATAGAAATGCTGAAATCTGCAGGCGTCAAGGAAATATTAGTAGTAACAGGAACCTATCACGCAGGTGAAATATTTTCACATTTAGGCTCGGGAAAAGATTTTGGCGTGAATTTTACATACAGGGTGCAGGATACCGCGGGCGGAATTCCCAGTGCAATTTCACTTGCAGAGGATTTTGTGGGGGAAGACAAGTTCATATCCATAAACGGGGACAACATAATATTCGAATCGTTAAAACCGTTTGCAGAGGCATTTGAAAAAAGCAACGACAAAATGCAGATACTACTTTACAGAGGAGCAAAAGAAGAGGCGCAAAAATCTGGAGTGGCAGTCCTCGAAGGAAACAAAGTAACACAGGTAATGGAAAAGCCAAAAGAACCTCCGACAAACAATATTATTATCGGGATCTATTTCATGGGCCCAAGCGCATTCGAAGTAATAAGAAAACTGAAGCCAAGCGGAAGGGGAGAAACAGAAATAACAGACGTGCAAAGGCACTATATAGAAAAAGGCTCGTTGAGGGCAGAATTCCTGAAGGGAAAATGGCTTGATGCCGGAGACTTTGAAGACTTAATGCATGCAAACAATGAAACATACAGGCTTTGCAGGGAAAACTTAAACGGATTTAAGGAAAAAATCTGCAAGTAATATTAGTGGTTTTTCATGAAAATTCTAATGCTGAATGCACCATTTATTCCAAAATATTCGCGCTCTTCGCGGTCTCCCGCAGTTACAAAGGGCGGAACAATTTATTATCCCCTCTGGCTTTCTTACGCAACAGGAGCCCTTGAAAAAGCAGGGCACTCAGTAAAGCTAGTTGACGCTCCTGCTGTTCCGTTCTCTGAAGCAGAGACTCTCGAAATTGTGC
This sequence comes from Candidatus Iainarchaeum sp., assembly GCA_016931555.1. Lineage (GTDB taxonomy): Archaea > Iainarchaeota > Iainarchaeia > Iainarchaeales > JAFGEM01. The sequence goes on from JAFGEM010000078.1 coordinate 2,098, forward strand.
GAGAATTTAAGCCAGACATGACAGTGCTTGACACAAGCACTGCAAGCATAAAAAACGATGTTTCTGTTCTTGAAAAAATCAAAAAATCTTGCAATTGTTTTGGGGTGCTTGTAGGACCGCATGTGAGCGCCCTGCCTGCTGAAACAATGAAAATGAGCAGAGAAATTGATGCAGTATGCGTGCAGGAATACGATTACACGCTGCGTGAACTTGCGGAAGAATTGGAAAAAGAAAACCGTGATTTGGCACGCGTAAAAGGAATTGTTTTTAGAAAAAACAAAGAAATAATTCAGAACCCCTTTAGAGAAAAAATAGAGAATCTGGACGAACTGCCGTTTGTCAGCGGCGTCTACAAAAAGCACTTGAATTACAAGGACTATTTTTACAGCGCCAATAGATGGCCCGAAGTAACTATTGTTACGGGGAGAGGGTGCCCTTTCAACTGCAGTTTCTGCAACTGGGTGCAAAACCTCAATCCCGGAAAATACAGGAAAAGAAGCATTGCGAACGTAATTGA
>JAFGEM010000079.1 GCA_016931555.1 Candidatus Iainarchaeum sp.
ACTTCTGTTTCTTTTCCGCATTCAGAGCAAGTGACTTTATGCATTTCCCTGCCGAATCTATCCTCAGACATTGTTTTTCATTCACCTTTTTTTTGTTATAATACCCTTTTTTATGATAGGGTAACAACTAATTTTGTGCATGGGAAGTATTAAAAGCCCAAGCACAAAAACATGTTATGTATAAGAAGAGTGTTTTTTTTTGTTTAAAAAAAGTCTTTCTTCAAAATAATTTTATTGGTCAAACCATAGCCATGTTTTTCAATTGCACCTTTTGTTTCCAAGCGCTTTACTGCCCTATGAACCTGCACCTTATTCAAACCAGTTTCATTTGCAAGTTTAGCCTGAGTCAGTTCAAAATTAAATCTTTTCAAAGTTTCAACAACTGCCTTTTCATCAGGCAGCAAAAGCTTTGCTGCAGTTACCTGTTTTACACTCTTGATTTCCTTTTCGCGCATAATCTGCCACAAAGCCATTCCCGCAACAATTGCAATTATGCCTCCAATAAGATAAACAATGTTCTGCGGAGAGGAAAGAAAAAGAAAAGGATCGCGCATTCTTCCGCCCCCGACATTGGGGCGCGGCAAATCACCATTGCCCGATATTTCAGACATCCAAAAGAAGGAATAAACCTGGAAAAAAAACAATAGTATTGAAAAGCCCCCATACGCCAGATTCGCAAGCATTACCAAGACATAGCGCTTTTTTGTACGATAACCCGTTTCATTTGGTTTCGGCCTGAAAAGTGTTTCAAATGGCTTTAAAAAGGATTTCATAATGGTTTCAACTCGTTACACTTAGTTATATTAGTGGTTGCAGAAGTATTTTAAACAGCATTGCAAAGGAGTTTTGCTAGTGAACAATATAGTTTTAGAACTGCAAGATGTTTGGAAAGTATACAAAATGGACGAAGTAAAAGTTCCCGCACTTCAAGGAATAAACCTTAAAGTAAAACAGGGGGAATTTATAGCAGTTGTAGGCGCCTCAGGCTCTGGAAAATCCACTGCACTCCATATTATCGGAGCGCTGGATGTTCCAACAAAAGGTTTTGTTCTACTCGACGGGCAGGAAATATCAAAATTAGATGAATCAAAAATAGCGCGCATTAGAGGAAAAAAAATTGGCTTTGTTTTCCAAACATTTAACCTATACCCCACATTGAATGTTCTAGAAAATATTGCACTGCCAATGAGAATACACGAATTTGACGAGGATAAAATAAATGAAAAATGCAAAGAACTCATAAAACTTGTTGGATTGGAACGCAGGGCAAAACACCTGCCGGCACAACTTTCCGGAGGAGAAAGGCAAAGAGTAGCAGTAGCACGCGCATTATCATCCCAGCCTTCCATGATTCTCGCCGACGAGCCGACAGGAAACCTCGATTCAAAAACAAGCATGGAAATACTCAAGCTCTTGGTTGGATTGCATGAAAAAGAGGGAAAAACAATAGTCCTTGTAACGCACGAGCCAGATATTGCCGCTTATGCTGAAAGAATGGTCGAACTGAAAGATGGCAAAATAATTTACGACGGCAAAGTCAAAAAAAGAAAGGGGTTCTTTAAATGAAAAAATATGATTTGTATCTTGTGCTTGCGTTGATTTTATGTGCTGCCCTGCTTTTCCTTTCACTGGGTTGCCTGCAGGAAACCCAAAACATGCAATGGCAGGCGAGGGGCTTTCGGGGAGACAGAAACGGAATGCGCCCTGACTTTGGCGACGGGAATTTCCAAGGCAGAGGGCATTTTCCAGGAGACGAAAGCAGAACGGGACCTTGGTTTGGAGACGAAAACTTTCCAAGCCAGATGAAAGAGGCACTGGGTTTGAATGCAGATGCATCCGACTCAGAAGTAAAACAGGCCCTCGGGCTTCCAGAAAATGCAACGCAGGAACAGATGCGCGAAGTGATTATTGAAAAAGGATTATTTCCAAACAGGAGGAATTAAAATGAACAAAAAAACAACAGCCATGACCTTGGTGTTTTTGGCAATGATTTTAAACAGTGCATTTGCACAAACAGGAGCTGACAAGGCATACCCTATAGAAGTCACGGGCACAAGCTTTCTGCCAGAAACAATTTATGCGGGAGACGTTGTAAGCCTTGCAGTGGATATTGAAAACACCGGATCATTTTTAAGTGTTTCAGACCTGCAGGCAACTCTTGAAATAGGAAACCAATTCGAAGGAATAGAGGTGGATAACAGTGTAGACACAATAAAAAAAGGCACAACTAAAACACTTGTTTTCAAATTCAGGGCAAAAGAAGACACTCTCCCGGGATATTATCCAGCCACAGTGACAATGACTTATTTAAGGGGAGACCTGGATGCGCGGGTTACAGCAACCGAAAGCATAACAATTCCTGTTGCAAAAACAGAGAAAAACCTTGATGTTACACTCGAACCGAGAGTAATAAATCCAGGCAACCAGACAGAAGTTGCTTTTACAATAAAGAATATTGGCGGAACTCCTGTTTCAAACATTGGTTTTTCATGGGAGGAGGAAAACGATTTGATACTTCCCGTGGGAGCAGACAACAAGAGATACGTTTCCGTTTTGACTGCAGGAGAATCTGCAAAAGTATCTTATATTCTGGCTGCAGACCCCAACATTGCAACAGGAATCTATCCGCTGAACATTGCAATGACATTCACTGACATTGACGGCACAAAAACACAGGAATCCCAAATAGGATTGATTGTGGGCGGCAAAACAGATTTTGAAATAAGCGCTGAAATACTAAGCACCGGGCAATTGTCAATAAGCATTGCAAACATTGGCTCGAATAATGCAGACGCAGTAGTAGTGCGAATACCAAGACAGGAGGGAATTTCTGTTAGCGGAAGCAATGCCTCGATTCTCGGAAACCTCAACAAAGGAGACTTTACACTTGCAAACTTTCAGGTAAGGACAACTGCAATGGCGGGGGGCAGATTTCCCGGAACAACACAGGGGGCAGTGCCGCAGCAGGAAGACAATGCACGAACAGTGTTATTGGAAATAGATTACACTGACACTACTGGAGAAAGGCAGAGCGTCCAAAAAAGTGTTGAACTTGATTTTGCAGTTTCGGACATTATAACAGGAACCACAGGAACAATGAACGGCAGGTTCAGGCAAAGCAGCTCTGGAAGTTCTCTTACGCCTTGGATTTTGCTTGCAGCAATTGCAGTCGGCGCAGTTGCAATCCACAAGTTTTGGGCTAGGAAAAAAAACTGGAAAAAACTCGGGGCAATAATTGTAATTGCAATTGTATTGTTCCTTGCAGCAATATTTTTCCTGAACTCCAACACAATTGCGCTTGCAGCAGCAACAGTGGTTAGCTGTGGTTTGCTGGCGTGGTTTTTTGAAATGCACAAACGCCTGAAAAAACAAAAAAAGAGTGAGTGAATGCAACTAAAAAACTCTTTCAGGCTTTCAGTAAACAGCATAATGCACAGGAGACTGCGCTCCTGGCTCACGCTCTTGGGCATAATAATTGGTGTTGCAGCAGTTGTCTCAATAATTTCAATTGGAACAGGCGCCCAGGCAAGCGTGGAAGAAAGCCTCTCTGGATTAGGGGCAGACATGATTACAATAAGCCCGGGGCATAGCAGAGCCACTGGTTTTGGCGGGTCTTTCAGAATGAGAATTGAAGGTGGAGGGCCATCGGGAGCCGCCTCGGCAGGAACAGACGATTCAGACGAGCCAGCACTCACAAAAAGAGATTCCAGTGTAATAGAATCCAACCCAAATATAGAATATGTTAATGAAACTGTTTCTGGGAGAGGCACTTTAGTGTTTCTGGCTGAAGAGGCAGGCGTAAGCATTAAGGGGGTAAATCCTGTTACTTGGAAAGAAATTTCAACTCTTGAACTCGAATCAGGGAGATATTTGAGTGCTAGCGACAGCACTGCAATTGTAATTGGAAACAGGATTGCGAATGACTTGTTCAAACAGCCCATAACAATAGGCAGGAGAATAACAATTGAGGACAGGGCTTTTACTGTTGTAGGAATTCTTGAGGAGTCTGGAAGCGGCGGCATGATGATGGGCAGCAATTCAGATTCAACTGTTTACATGCCCTATTCAACCGCATGGGAAATAACTGACGCGGAAAGAAATACGTTCTCCACAATAGAGGCAAAAGTAACAGACGTGGAATTGGTTGGGGAAACAATGGAAGAATTAACGCAGGCTCTTATGCTGTCAAGGAAGGTTACTGAACAAGACCAGGATTTTAGCATAACTTCATCGCAGGAAATACAAGAACAGGTCGCGGAAACAACAGGAACGCTCACATTATTTTTGGCTGCAATTGCGGCAGTATCATTATTAGTGGGGGCAGTAGGAGTTGCAAACAGCATGTTTACATCAGTGCTTGAAAAAACAAAAGAAATAGGAATACTAAAAGCGCTAGGTGCAACGAACAATGAAATACTCACAATATTCATGATAGAATCAGGCTTGTTTGGATTTGTCGGAGGAGTAATGGGAGTAATTTTGGGAACGCTTATTTCTTTTGGAATGGGAAGCAGCGGAATAATCTCGATGCCAATGATGCGCGGAGGCGCAAGCACTCTTGTCACACCAGAACTGATTGTGGTTGCAATACTGCTGTCAACCTTTGTCGGCATAGCCTCGGGAGTAATGCCTGCGAGAGCAGCTGCAAAACTGAAACCCGTTGAAGCGCTTAGATATGAATAGAATGCTTAATGCAGAATTGGAGGTGATAAAAATGAAGAAAAAAACGCTGGGAGGAATTGCACTGGTTGCAATAGTCTTGCTGCTTGCTGGCAGTGCATTTGCATTCAGAGGAATAGAAGAACAAATGCAGAGAAAACCGAATTTCAGTCCGGAAATTCGGGAACAGCTTCAGGCAGCAATAGAAGCAAGAGACTATGCTGCATGGGTTGCTGTGCATGAAAACAATGATTTTCCAATGAAAGGGAGAATCTTTGAAATGGTCACTGCAGACAACTTTGAACAGTTTGCAGAAATGCACGAAGCAATGAAGTCTCACGACATTGAAACAGCAAAACAAATACGCGAAGAACTTGGCATGCAATGCGGAAAAGGATGGGGCATGGGCAGGTTCGGGCACGGATTTGGAAAAATGCGCGGGTCAATGAATGGGGATGCAAAATGCGGTTGTGAGCGCAACAATACAAAAGCAGAATAAAGCAAGGGATTGGGAGCAGTGCTCCCCTTCCCTGATCTATTTTTTTAGGAACAATGCTTGAAGTGTGCGAAAGCAGGGTTGCCTGCTTTTTTGGGCGGCAAACATTTATAATTTGTTCAAGCAAATATTAGGTTATGGGGTTATTCAAAAGGTTTGCGAGGGGCCGGCGTGCAAAAAGAGTTTTCAGGGAGAGGAAAAAAAGGCTTGAGCTCGCAGGGGCTGTGGATAAAAGCCTGCCAAGGCTTAAAACTGAGAAAGAAAGAAAAAATCGGAATGCTATTTTAGGAATTGTATCAAGACAGGGCACATATTTTCCAGAACTCGGCAAAAGGTATAATTCCCTGCTAAAAAACTCGCAGTTTTACCCAGAAACAAACATTCCCGTGCTCTTGGGCAAAAGAGAAATTGATGAAACCCTCCTTGCAAATTCACTAAAAATGTCTGAATTGGGGGAGGAAATAAAGTATGCCCGCATGAGAGCAACAAGATCGCATAAAAAGGAAGAGGTAGATGCGCTTATAGACCGGGCGCGGGAGCTTGAAAACGAGTATAACGACCTGAAAAAGGCGAACTTTAGGATATGCAATGACTTTTTTTCAGCC
>JAFGEM010000080.1 GCA_016931555.1 Candidatus Iainarchaeum sp.
AAATTTAATGCCTTTTTTTTGAATTAAAAAGCGCTCGTTAAAAAATTCATTTAAACAAATTTAGAGTTTTATTTTTGTCTTTTTTTTGCCGCCCAAGGCAGAATTAATGTTTCCCATTGTACTGCGTATTTCGCTTAGCTCGCGCTTGAATTCAAGCTGCCGTTTTTCGCCTTCGCTTAACTTGCTTTCATCTATTTCATCCTGATCGGGAATTTGCTCTGCGGGTTGTTTTGACTCTGCAATTTTTTTGAGCTTTTCAATGTCCCTGCTTGTCTCCAAGCCCTTTTTTGCCTCAATAAGCAGTTTATTTGTCTGCTCTTGGTCATAGCCCATTGCGCTCAGAAATCCCATTACATCGAGCTCGCTCTGCCCAGCCAAAAGAAGATTCCTGATTTCACTTATTATTTCCGCTGTTGACATAATTCAATATTAAGGGCTTTAAGGTATTTAAAATTAGCCCTATGCTCCCAAAAGCAAATTACAAATTTTTTTTAGCATCCTTCCTGAGTTTTCCAAGCATTTATTTTTTGCATCAGCACTGTCATTTCAAGGTTTCCAGATTTCCATTGAATTAGATTGTATGTGAGAATTGGCTAGAGCAGCATTCTTGCCCTTTCCAAATCCTTTCTGTTGTTGATGTTGAAGTATTTTCCCTGGAATGGGTATCCATAAAGGAGGCCGCGTTCCGCAAGCTTTGGGAAAAGGTCTTTTTCAATGCTGTTCATGTTTTTTCCAAGATGCTTGAAAATTTCCGGTTCCAAAAGAAAGTAACCAGCGTTAATCAGATATGAATGGGCCTCTGTTTTTGGCTTTTCCGAGAATTCTGTTATCTTGTTTCCCTGCAAAACCGCGACTCCAAAATCCTTTGGATTGCTCACTGTTGTAAGTGCAATTGTAGCAAGCGCATTATTCTTCCGATGAAAAGAGAGCATGTCGTTAAGGTTTATTGAGGCAATTGTGTCTGCATATGCAACGAGAAAAGTGTCCTTTAGCTGGGGTTTTGCCATTAAAAGGGGTTTTATTGTTCCGCAGGGTTTTTCCCCGACAATAAAATTTACTGAAAAAGGCATTTTTTCCTCCCGAATTTCTTTTGTTATTTCGCGCGCAAAGCTGTCAGTATACACAATAAAATTATTCACATTATACTCATGTATATTTTCCATTACGTTTTCTATCACTGTTCTGCCCTGGATTTTAGCCAAAAATTTGGCTTGTTTATTCAAAAGCATTGCGCTTTTTCTCCCCCCCGCTAAGACAAAAGCAGTTTTTAATTTGTAGTCGCTGAGAAATTTGCTTAACAGGTGCTCCATTGCCTGGCTCCTGCTGCGTATAGTCATTCCGTCAACTAATCTGTCAACCTGCTTTAACAAATCATCCTTGATTGTAATTGTTACGCGTTCCCTGCCCATAAAATCACGGTTTTTTAGTACATGTATGAAAATGTTCATACGCTTTCATACTATGTATGATGCAATCACAAGTTTAAAAACCTTTTGACAATCACTTTGTTATCTTCTTGGAATTAAAAGGGTGGTTTTTTTTGAAGAATGTTGCTGTTTTGGGAACAGGCTATGTTGGCCTTGTATCGGGAACCTGCTTTGCAGAGATTGGAAACACTGTGTACTGTGTAGATATTGATAAGGAAAAAATTGATATTTTGAATAGCGGGAAATTGCCAATTTATGAGCCTGGATTGGACGCGCTTGTGAAAAAGAATGTTGATGCTGGCAGATTGTTTTTTACTACTGATTTTGATGATGCAGTGAAAAAGAGCGATATTATTTTCATTTGCGTTGGAACTCCGCCGCGCGAGAACGGAGAGGCTGATTTGAGCTATGTTGAGAATGCTGCGCGGAGAATTGCTGAAGTCAGCACTACTCCAAAAATTGTTGTTGAGAAGAGCACTGTTCCAGTAGAAACCGGCGCGCGCATAAGGCAGGTTTTGGAGCAGTATAACCCGCACAATGTAAAATTCAGTGTTGTCAGCAATCCCGAGTTTTTGCGCGAGGGAACTGCTGTAGAGGATTTTTTAAAGCCGGATCGCGTTGTTATCGGTACAGACGACCTTGAAGCGAGAAGGCAGTTGCAGGAACTTTATGCGCCTTTGAACTGCAAGATTTTGTTTACTGACATAAAGAGCTCTGAAATTATAAAGCATGCGAGCAACAGTTTTCTTGCAACAAAAATAAGCTTTATTAACGCTGTTGCCAATATTTGCGAAAAAACAGGCGCTGACATTGAAATGGTTGCAGAGGGCATGGGTTTGGACAGGCGCATTGGAAGAAATTTTTTGAATGCAGGCCTTGGTTACGGCGGTTTTTGTTTTCCAAAGGATGTTGATGCATTCATAAACATCAGCAGGAAAATAGGCTATGACTTTAGGCTTTTGCAGGAGGTTCAGAACATTAATAGGGAAAGGCGCGAGATGTTTGTAGAGAAAGTAGGGGAGGCGCTTTGGATTTTGAAGGGCAAGAAGATTGGGGTGCTTGGGTTGGCTTTCAAGCCCAATACTGATGACATGCGTTTTGCTCCGAGTGAGACAATAATTAATTATCTTCAAAAGCAGGGTGCGCGTGTAAGGGCTTTTGACCCTGCTGCAATGGCTCGTGCGAAAAAGGTTTTGAATGGGATTGAGTACTGTGATTCTGCAATGGAGGTTGTAAAGGATGCTGAAGCACTTTTGATTCTTACGGAATGGGATGAATTCAAAGGGCTTGATTTGGATAAGGTGAAGTCAGAAATGAAAAACCCCCTGATAATTGACGGCAGAAATCTTTTTGACCCTGTGCAAATGAAGGAAAAGGGTTTTAGGTATGTTTGCTTGGGGAGGAATTGCAATTGAAGGTTATTATTCCTGCAGCAGGCTATGCAACTCGTTTGTATCCTCTGACAGAGGACAGGCCTAAGGCTTTGCTCGAGGTCAAGGGCAAGCCCCTTATAGAACACATTGTTGCTCGGATTGGGCAGTTGGGTAATGTTGAAGAGATTTTTGTTGTGACAAATGACAGGTTTTACCCTGTTTTTGCTGAATGGCTGCAGGGTTTTGAGAGCAAAACAGGCCTAAAGCTAAAGATTTTGAATGACGGCACTGCAAGCAATGAAGATAGGCTAGGGCAGGTTGGAGACATTCAATTAGTCATAGAAAAGGAGAATATTGATGATGAGCTTTTAGTGGTTGCTGGAGACAATCTTTTTAATTTTTCTTTGAGACCTGCCTTTGATTTTTTTAGGGAAAAGAGGACAATTGTGAATGCTTTGTGGGACAGCAAGAGTATTGAGGTTGCACAGCAGCAGGGCATTGCTGTTCCGGATGAAACAGGAAAGTTTGTGGAGTTTCAGGAGAAAGCCGAGAATCCAAAGACAACTCTCACTTCCCTT
>JAFGEM010000081.1 GCA_016931555.1 Candidatus Iainarchaeum sp.
ATGGAAATATTGCCTGTGAAGGTGCGGCAAGAATAGTTATTGCTTCTGACGGGCCTTCGATTTCAACAGAGCCGAATACTTGCGTGCATTGTGAGCATTATACGAGCCCTGAGAGCAATGTGTGTGTCGGCAGTACCTGTCCATTGTCTTGTCCATAAATTTTTGGCGTAATTTGGGTTATGGAGAGCGCGTGGGAAAGCCTTTTTAATACTTACTCTGATTAAAATAATTTATACTTCTGATTTGAATTAAAAAATTTGAAGCGAATTTTTTTTTTGTGATATAACATGTTGTTCCCTGTTAGAACCACTGTAGGGCAGGAGAGCCTTGTAGTAGATATACTTAGCCAAAAGATTGGCAAGGACGAGCTGCCTATTTACAGCATTGCAGTTATTCCTGGTTTAAAGGGTTATATTATTATTGAGGCCCAGGATGAATTAAATGTGCGTAACGCGCTTGCAAGCACTCCTCATATCAAGGGCCAGGGCATTGTAAAGGGCGCTGTTAAAATTGAAGAGTTAAGCGGCCTTTTGGAATCCAAGCCTTTGATGAAGTCAATTAAGGAGAACGACAAAATTGAGATTATTTCCGGTGCATTTAAGGGGGAAAAGGCAAAGGTTTTGCGTGTGAATGACACTAAGGAAGAGGTTGTTGTTGAGTTAATGGAGGCTGCTGTAAGGATTCCTGTTACTCTTAAGGCTGAGAATATTCGTGTTTTAAAGGATTAAATTTTTTTAAAGTGGTTTTTTTTATGGCTGATATTAGTGTTTTGGTTGATGCTGGAAAGGCAACTGCTGCCGCTCCTTTAGGGCCGGCTCTTGGGCCGCTCGGAGTCAATATAGGGGAGATTGTTGCAAAGATTAATGAGAAGACAAAGGATTATACTGGAATGAAAGTTCCTGTAAAAATCAGCATTGACTCGAAAAAGAATTTTGAGATTGTAGTGGGAAGCCCTCCCACTAGTGCGCTGATAAAGAAAGAGCTTGGAATTCAAAAAGGCTCTGGAAACCCAAAGGAACCGGTTTCAAATATTTCAATTGAACAGGTTGTTAAAATAGTGAAAATGAAAATAGACAATTCCGGGGCATCAACAGTGAAGGGCGTTGCACGCGAGATTATAGGCGTGTGTGACAGCATGGGCATTACTGTTGAGGGCAAGCCTGCGAGGGAAATGCAAAAGGATATTGCGGCTGGAAAATTTGATTCAAAGCTCCAATAAAAGCAAAACACGCTGGAAATAGCTTTTTAAACCCTTGGGAATTATTTTTATTTATTGTTAAATAGTCTCTTTTTGAGACCGCTTACCGCTTTTGGGGGCGTGCAATTTGCTTTAGCAAATTGTTCTTTTCCCAAGGCTCCATGCAAAGCAAAGCTTTGCGTGGCCTCGCAAACCAAAAGGTTTGCAAGGTTTCTTTCTAAGAAAAGGCTTGCGGGAGGTTTTGTTCCTTGAACGAGAAATCTTTTCTTGAAGCAATGCAGAAAATGCGCGATTCTAGCAAACAGCGTAAATTTACTCAGTCGATAGAATTAATGATTAACTTTCGCGGTCTTGACGTTAAAAAATCTGAAAATCAGGTTAATGTTAAGCTTCAAATGCCTTTTGCAACGGGCAAAGGCTCGGGAAAAGTTCTTGTTTTTGCAAAAGACAAAACCTTTATTGAGCAGATTAAGGGTAAAGTAGAGAGAGTTATTTCAGAGTCGGAAATCCAGGGCTTAGGAAAAAAAGATGTTGTTGACATAGCTGATTCTTTTGATGTGTTGCTGGCAGAAGGCCCTGTAATGCTTACTGTCGGAAAATTTTTGGGGCAGCAGCTTGCTCCGAAAGGAAAAATGCCAAAGCCAATTCAGCCAGACCCAAACCAAATTGATTTTTATGTTAAGGAGGCCTCGACTGTAACCCGAGTGGGCAACAAGAAAAAGGGCAAGCCAATGCCTGTTGTTCAAGCTGTTATTGGAAACGAAAAAATGTCTAATGAAGAGCTGGCTGCAAATGCAAACGCTGTTTTAAAGTCTGTTGTTGATTCTCTTCCGGGAAAAAACCAGAATCTCAAATCAGTTTACATAAAGGAAACAATGGGCCCGTCAATTAAAGTTGGTGAAAACCAATGAAAACCCATACAATGCAATGGAAAAAGAAAGACCTTGAGGAAATAAAGAAGCTTGCCTCACAGTACAATGTTATTGCAGTTGCAAGCCTTGACAATTTTCCCGCAGGTTTGGCCCAGACTATTAGAAAGAAGCTCAAGGGCAAGGCAGTAATCCGTGTTTCCAAAACACGGGTATTGAGAAAGGCTCTTGAAGACACAAAATTCAAGGGCACTGAATTGATTCCCTTGGTTGAGAAGAGCATTGCAATTATATTTACTAATTTGGATTCATTTGAAATCTATGGCTTTCTAAAGAGAAACAAAGGCAGTGTTGCAGCAAAAGAAGGCTCTATTGCCCCGGATGATATTGTAGTGCCCGCTGGAGATACGGGGCTGCCCCCGGGCCCGGCTCTTTCCGATTTGAAGGCTGCTGGATTGAATGTAAGAGTCCAGGGAAGCACTATCGCAGTTGCACAGGACAAGATAGTTGCAAGGAAAGGCGAGGCAATTAGCAAGGCAGCTGCAAATGTTCTTTCAAAGCTCGATATAAAGCCAATTAAAGTTGGCTTGAATGTGCTTGGCTGCTATGAGAATGGCGAGCTTTTCAGGCCAGACGTTCTTGATATTGATTCAGAACAGGTTTACAATGACATTGTCACTGCAGTGCGCAATGCAATTAACCTGAGCGTTGAAACAGTGTATCCTACAAAGGAAACAATTGAATTGATTCTTGTCAAGGCAGAAAGGCAGGCAAAAGCACTGGAAGCAGCTCTTCCGGGAGAAGCAAAAGCCGGGGAAAAGCCAAAAGAGGGTTCAGATGAAAAAGAGCAGGCAGAGGCTAAAAAAGAAGAGTCTGCAAAAGAAGAGAAGCCCGTGGAAAGCGCAGGTGAAAAGGACGGACAAGGAAAGAAAGAGCCTGGGCAGGAAAAGCCTGCGGAAGATAAGCCAAAAGAGCCTGTGGAAAGCGCAGTTGAAGAGAAAAAAGATGCAGCAAAGGAAAAGATTGTGCCTGCAAAGAAAGCAGAAAAACCTGCCAAGAAAAAAGGTGAAGCTAAAAAATAATTAATATGTTTGTTGCGAGGTGAAAAAATGGAGTACATATATTCGGCGTTGTTGCTGCATTCAGCAAAAAAGGATATCTCTGAAAAAGGGGTTTCCGAAATTCTGAAAGCAGCAGGCATTCAAGCAGACTCTACTAAAATAAAGGGTTTGCTTTCTGCTTTAAAGGATGTCAATATTGAAGAGGCAATCCAAAAGGCAGCAGTGCCAGTAGCTGCAGCACCTTCATCAGCTGATGCAGGAAAGGATGATAAAGCTGAAGAGAAGAAGGCAGAAGAAGAAGCAAAGTCAGAAGAAGCAGCAGCCGAAGGCCTAGGAAGCCTTTTCGGCTAATTTTTTATTTTTTTTCCTTTTCTTCTCTCTTTTCCTAATTATATAACTACGCTTACTGTTTAGAGTGAGTTGGTTAAAGCAAGTCTTTAATATTTCAAATTCAGTAATTATATTGGTGGTGGTTTTTAGGGCTCACCAAAAAAAGCGATAATCAGAAAGAGTTGGAGGTGGTTACGTTAGCGATATTGCAGCGGAACCTTTTATTATGATTGAAATGCAAAGCCACTGTCAACTGCGCGGGGAACCGCAAGAAACCCCAAAGGGGTTTTATTGGAACGCTCACTGGCGAAGGTTGTAAAATAATACTTGTTCTCCAAAAAAGCGGTTTCCCGACAGAACCTTATTCTAAAATCATGGTTTTTTTGTATGAAAGAATCCCGCAAATTCTCTGTTTATGTTTTGAGGTGCAGCGACAGCACTTATTACTGTGGTTATGCGGGGGATGTTAAAGCGCGTATTGCTGCTCATAACAAAGGCAAGGCCTCAAAATACACGCGCGCAAGGTTGCCTGTGAAACTCGCTTATTTCGAATCAGGGAAAACAAAGTGCGGGGCACTGAAGCGCGAGGCAGAAATAAAAGCAATGAACAGAAAACAAAAAGAATGTTTGATGAAAAAAACCAGGGCAAGTGCTTAAACCAAAAAATTAGTTCATAGGAAACGTGTTAGAATCCTTTCCATTCCTTCTGTGCTTTTTCATACCTTTCAAATGTGTCTGTGGGATACCATTGCCCTGAAAACTCGCATCCAAACAGTTTTCCCATTGAAGCAATTTTTGGGAATGTTTCCTTTTCAATTGAAACACTTCTGCCGCTTGGAATGTGCTCCAAAATCCTGTTGCTCAGAATATATGCCCCGGAATTAATTACTCCCGGCTTTTTAAGCAGGGGGTCTTTTTCGCGGAAGGCAAGAATCTTTTTTGCATCGAGCTCTATGCCTCCAAAATCGCTTGCGTCATTAACGCGGGTAAGCGCAATTGTCCCAAAAGCATTTTTTTCCATGTGTGTTTCATTCACTGCTTTAAAATTCACGTCCTTTACTTCGTCGCCGTTCATCATAATAAATTTTTTTTCATCCTTGAAAAAGTCTTCTGCGAATTTCAGTGCTCCTGCAGTCCCCAAAAACTCTTTTTCAATGTTGTAGTGAATTTTCAAGCCCATTTTTGAGCCGTCTCCAAAATAATCCTGAATCTGCTCTGCCTTGTAGCCAAGGGCGAGCACAATTTCCTTTACTCCGAAGCGCCTGCATAATTCAATGTTCCATTCTAAAATTGGCTTTCCCAGAACAGGGAGTATTGGCTTTGCCTTTTCAAGTGTAAGGGGCATAAGCCTCTCGCCTTTGCCTCCGGCAAGAATAAACGCTTTTTTTATTCCCAACATCCCGATCATTTAATCCATTAATTAAAAACAATTTTAATGCTTTGCCAATAAATATGTTTCTGGTACAAACATCTGGTTTTTGCATGTCTCTTGTTGGTTTGAGTTCAAGTTATTTTGCCTTTAAGGGTTTTTCAATTTACGATTCAGTAAAGCAGGCGCATAAACTTGGCTTTGAAACAGTTGAATTGGGAGCGGGGCATAACTCAAAGAACTCTGAAAAGAATGTCTGGCGGGCAATAAATGCTTTGAAAAAAGATTTTTCCGAATTGAATTTTACTGTTCACGGCTTGTTTCCTCCGATGCGCAAGCCAACGTGGTTTAATGCGGCTCTCGGGCTGACCGTGGAAAACAAAAAAATTTTGGAAGACATGTTTAGGGCTGCTGAGGCTGTTGAAGCGCTTTGCGTTACAATTCATTCCGGAGCGTTTTCTCAAATGCTTTTTGGGAAAGAAATTGGGGGAATGAATTATGGCAAATCCGGCAAGTCAATTCCGCGGGAAAAGGCTTTTGAAGGCATGCACTCTGTTGTAGAATTCGCCCTCAAATTAAGCGAAAAAACAGGGATTCGAATTGGCATGGAAAATAATCCCCAAGGAAGCTTCCGCGCTTTGGTTTATTCTATTGA
>JAFGEM010000082.1 GCA_016931555.1 Candidatus Iainarchaeum sp.
GGAAAAACTAAAATTAAGGCAGGTTGGCTATATTGAATCAAACATGTTCC
The DNA here is from genome assembly GCA_016931555.1 of Candidatus Iainarchaeum sp. Lineage (GTDB taxonomy): Archaea > Iainarchaeota > Iainarchaeia > Iainarchaeales > JAFGEM01. The sequence continues at coordinate 51 of JAFGEM010000082.1, forward strand.
TCCCAATAATAAGAGTCCACGAGGGACTCCCCATACACCCAAGCAGAATATACATTGACGAGCAAAAAAAGCTTGTTGTAATACTTTCAGAGCAGATTATTCCAAGATTTTTCGTTGAAAAACTCTCAAAAGCAATTGTCGAATGGATTGAAAGAAAAAAAATTTCCCGCATAATCTCACTCTCGGGAATACGCGCTGTTCCAGAAAAAGACGGCAAAAAAATAATTTATGGAATAGCTTCGGGAGACAAATCAAAGGAACTCCTAAAAAAACATGAGGTACAGCTCATAAAAGAAGGCATTACCTCGGGAATAACAGCACTAATTCTCCTCGAACTAAAAGACAAAAGAATAGAAGCCTTCTCACTTCTCGGGAATGTAGAGATTGCAGCAGACTACAAGGCAAGCGCAGCGCTCATAGAAAAACTCGCAGAAATAATAGAAATTACAATAGACACTGAACCGCTCTTAAAAGAAGCAAAGGAAACAGAAAAAGCGCTTCTTGAGCACCTGGAGCGCCTAAAGAAAGAAGGCTCTGAAGTCAAAAAATTCCAAGACACGCAAACACCAATGTACACGTGAAAAAAAATGCCCATAACAAGAATAAAAGGAAAAGGCACTGGAAAAGCCACAGTAAACATAAGCCAAGGGCGCGCACTGAGAGGGCACATTAGAATAGACTTAGGAAAATTACAAAAAACAAAAGCAGCAAAAAAAACAACAAAAAAATTAACAACAGCAAAAACCAAAAAAACAGTTAAAAAAACACAAAAAGGAGGAAAACAAATGCCGAGAAGACCAAAAAGAAGGCCAATAAGAGTTGGGCCAAAAAGAGGCAGGCCAATGCAGCGCATGGCATCACAGCCAGGAGCACAGCCGCAACAGCCAGTAAGAATTCCAGGGCAAAGCGAAACATTTGAAGTAGGCGGAGGCAACTACCAATTCAACAGGCGAAACGACAGAATAGGCGTAAACCCGCCAAGCCAGACTCCCAGAAATATTACAGTTCCAGGGCAAACAAGCAACGTGAAAATAAAAGGAAGCAATGTGAACGTTGAAAGGGAACAAGACCAAATCAACATAAAAAAGCCCCCAAAAAAGCCGAAAGTTAACTGGGTTTAAAACAACAAAACATAGGAAAAAAAACAAGAGCCGCACAGCCCCGAAACAATAAAAATCCCAAAGCCATTGAATTTAAAATAATAAAAACAGCCCAAAACAATCGGGCCTAAAACAACAAATAAAACAAAGTTTTTTGACATGCCAAGACGCAGGCGCAGACCGCCACAACACAATATTCCAGGGCAAAGAGCCGATTTTAATATTCAGGGGAGCAAATATCGCATTAGGCGCCAGCAGGACGAATTTACAATAGACGGCAGGCCCGCGAGAGGCAGGGAAATAAATGTAGAGGGCCACACTACACACATACATGTTGGAGAACAAAGACGCAGAAGAACAAGGCAGCAAATTGATTTTGAAGCACGCAGAAGAATGATTGCAGAGCAGATTGAAGCAAAACAAAAATACGTTCAAAGGCTTTTGAAAATGCCCTCAACACAGCAGAATGTTGCAGACAGAACAAATGCCTTTGCAAGAAAACACCACCCAGTCAAAGCAGCTCTGAGCCCAATGAACCCCTTCAAAAGCACAAGAGGAAAACTAACTGCATGGTATTTTCATCCCATTACAGCCCTTGGCAACCTGATTGCCACGCCAAGATTCATGCAAAGAATGGGCTTGGGGAGAAAAAGCAGGCGCTCGGCAATAAGGGATGAAAGAAATGAATATGGCGCAGCTGCCACTGCATTCAACACTGCAGGAGCAGGCGGAGAAGAAGGCATACGCGCTTTCAGCCAACAGGGCCTGCCAAACATTGCAAACACTGCATTGCGAGACTATTCGGCTAGCCTGAACAACGCAATGCACGCGCTTGAAACAAACCGCGATTTAGCGAGTTTTGAAAGAAGCATTGCAGATGCAGAAACAGCATTCAAAAGAGAAGTACAGCACGGAATAATAGACTATTCAAGGAGAAAAGAGCATATACTCGGCCCAAAGAGAAGAGGCGCACGCAAAATAGAGCCCCTTTAAATCAGGCCAAAGATATTTTTAATTTGCCCCCTTCCTTTAACTTAAATTTTTTCCTCAGGTTACAAGGGGCAATAATCTCAATAACATTCTTTTCATGCCTTGTCCTCTCCGGAATAACTATTGCGCCTGAAACAGAATCAAAAACACGAATTTTAAAAAGCTTAAGGCCCCCAAAGCTCCTCTCTAAAGTGGAAAAGCCCTTAACAAATACTGGCTTTGAATTCAAGAGAAAATTATTCAAGGCAGCCTCATCAACTTTAAGGTTAAGAGTCCCAAAATAAGGCTTGAAGCCAAGCAATTCCTTGAACTGCCCAAGATATCCTTTTTGGGAAATGTAATACTTGCCCTCTCCAAAACCAAGGCAGACAACACCAGTAATGCTCCTGAATTTTGGCTTTGACTCAAAAAATTTTTTTAAAACCAAATAGTGTTTCCTAATTGCACCCAAGCCCTTTTCAGTGAGCGAAACCTCACAGCCAGAGGGAGAACTCAAAAGAGCAATCCAATCAGCAGATTTCAAATCACGCAGTTTTCTTGAAACAGTCTGCTGTGAAACGCCAAGCTCCTCAGATATTTCCCGAGTGCTTGTTTTGAATGAATTAAACAAACCAGCTCTTTTCCCCAGATACAACAGCAAAAAAAAATCGGGCTTTGCCATTAAACACACTTACTCTCTTCTCGAATTCCCTATTCTAATCCTGAAGACAATTATTACTGCAAACAGCAATCCAACAAACAGCATCATTCCAATGCCACTGGGCAGAGAAGGCAGGTTAAATGGCATTCCAGTGCCAGAACCAACATTAACTGTAAGGGGATTGCCTCCGGGTGTCTGGGAAACCTTTCCATCAGGCCCGACACTTGTATTGAAACCCTGAGTCCTAAAAGAATCATCCAGAGGAATCAACTGTGCATTCTCAGGATACCAGTTTCCAGTTGTGGGGTCATACCAAAAGCTTCCATTGGGGCCTGTTGCAGTTTTCAAAACCTCGGGAGTCTGGCCATTGTAAGAAACCATTGGAATTCCATTTTCAGTGTCAAAGTCAAGAGTGTGCTCTTTGCCGTCAGCAGTCTTAAACTTTACTCCTGTAGGAGTATTTTCAAGGCCTCCGACAATTTCAGCATCATAAACCTCTCCTGTTTCCTTGTCAATCATCTTAAAGAAGTCCTTGCAAACCCCGTCAACCTTCTTGGAATAGAAAATATACCTGTGGGTGTCAGTGTCAAAAACCTTGAAAGGCCCCATAGTATCCATTGAAGTATTAAAATTCTCAACTTTCTTTTCAATTAAATCACTTCCAGACTTTGGAATTGCCTCAAGGTTAATTGCAGGGTCAGGGCACTCGACATCAGGATCATCATAAACAGTCGGAGTTGCAACCAAACCCTCTACATCATTCTGGTTCAATATGGCATTCTCATGCCTCTTAAGCCAGACAATCATTTCATTCCCGTTAAATACAATTACACCGTTCTCGAATTGTATTGAATCCGCCCTTCCAACTCTCGCGTTTCCAGAGCCATTCAAGCCCCCGGAAAGCTCGACATTCCTGTTGGAGCTAACAAGCGCATGAGCAGTGTTGCCGTAAACAATTTCCCTTGGAGAACCCTCTGCAGTAATAGTCCTTTCACCCTCATCAGCAAAAATATTTGGATGCGTATCAGAAACAATTGCCTTTACCTTTCCAAACGCCTCAGTAAGGTTATCTGAATTCAAAGGCAGGCCAGTCTGCTGCTTAACACCGTCTCTTATACAGGCAAGAACCTGCCTTCCAAGCTCAGTATCCGCAGCCCTTAACTCAGAATTGATTCCCATATAAAAAATCAATTCGTTTGTCTCGGGCAAAATCATTTTTGTCAGCCTCTGGGGAATCTCTTCAGCAGGAATATTCCCGTTCGGGGCAGTAAGCCTTACATGGTCAGGGCTTGTTATTACAGCATCCTCCGGCGTTATTTGGCCGTCAGTGTCAATGAAAATCTTGCCCTGTTCCTTGTCAATCAAAACATCAATGTCACTATCAACATCCTCTACCAGAGTCTTGGATTTAGTGTCATACCGCGAAACATTCTGCTCTCCCTTAAACCAAAAAAAGAAAAGCTTTTGGCTGAAAAACTGGCCGCTTGAAAGATTCTTTGTATTCAAAGTTGCCTGAACAATATCCTTTGAAGCAACCTTGTCAGCAAGCTTCTGTGATTCCTCCCGAATTTTGTCTTTTGCAATGTCAAAAAAACCCTTTGACTGGTCCTCTTTATTGGCTTCGCCAGTCAGGTTAAGGCTCACATTTTTTATTACTTCAGAGCCTTTTTCAGAAGCCTTTTGATTCGGGGACTCAGCCTCTTTCTTCTTGTCATCAGTCGGGGAAAACAAGTGAATATAATAACCCTCCAAGTCATCAACGCAATCCTGGAATTCCGGAGTAATAAGAGTCTGCTGTATAACTGAACCCATAATTGCAGTCCAACCAAATGTAGCGTAAAGCAAGGATTCTCCAAAAGCAAGGGCAGCTCCAGCACGATGCGGTTTTCCGTCAAAAATAGTTCCAAACCAGCCCACAACAGGAGCCCTGTCCAAAGCATCCCTACACGTCTCCTCATCCTTGCCAGCCTGAACCAAATCAATCTCTGTTTCAGGATCAGAATTGTCAACATCCCAATCAATATTCGTGTGATGCGTAAAGGCAATTATTGTAGTGCCGTCTTCTTTTGCATCATTAGTAAGCACATCCTCAAGCAAAATATTTTTCGTGCCCTCCTTAGTATTAAAAGTCAGCCTTACATCACCCCTGCCTGTTGCACTGTCAAAATCGCTTGAATTCAGGGTATATGCACAGGTTTTGCATGTGTCTCCAGTGTTAGTGAATAAGGCAAGGTTTTCAACCTCATTCCTATAACCATGCTCCGGGCCTCTTCCTGTAACAGCATCATAACTGTCAAACCCAGCATACTCATCATGAACCTTATTCAAAACCATTTTCCAAGGGAGAATATTTAACACACGCGCAAAAATGTCTCCGTCATCACTGCCCTCATTAGCAAAGAAATCAATGAAAGCATCATCATACAAATCAGATTCCCCCATTGTAACTACTGCAGAAGTCCAAGTGTCAGGCAACTGGTATGCAGACAATCCTTCAAATCCAAAGCCCTGCTTTGCACCCCAATAAGCATAGGGCAGAACAGTCCATTTTGCACCGCCCTTCAAAGAGAAATAGCTCTTGATTATTTCCTCTTCCTGCGACATTGCCTTGTCCAACAATGAGAGATAGCGCCTATTCTGGCCAGCCCAGCCCTTTTCAATAACTCCGTTGTAAAGCCTTTCAACATGGTTTCTCAATTGCCTAGACATTCTGTTGTTAACCCTGAATCTCGTAAACCTTGAAGCCCAATCCTCGGGAGTAACTGCCTCTGCCTTTTCCCAGCCAGCATTGTAAACCTTTACCATTCCAGAGGGAGCAGCATTTTCCTTTATATGGTTAATGCTCACTGCATCAAGCATTAATTCTGTGCCGTCATCCAACACAACCATTTTATCCTGAAATTGCGAAAAATTCTTCTGCAAATCCTCAAAAGGAACAGACGTTGCCGAACCTTTGGGAGTGGGCTTGTACAACTGCAAAAACCCGTCATCTGTTGACTCAAACAGCCTTCCAGGATGGCCGCCCCTGCTCTGCACATAGCCGCCCCAGTCTCCAAAATGCGCATCTGTCTCAAACTTTCTCATTACCTCTGAAATGTTTGAGGAATCCTCACTAATTTTTATTATCTGCCCAGTAGTTGTTTCACGCATTCCCTTATTAAACAACCCGGCAACAGGCTCTTTTGCCCAGAACTCTGGAAAATCAAGATGCATTATATTGTCAAGCTCTTTCATCAGCTTTGTGTTTTTCTGGGCATATTGTATTCGTGCAGCAATTTCCTCTGCACTGCCATGCCCATACCTGCTAACGACTGACTTGTATGCGTTAAATGCTTCATCCTGAAGCGAAGCATGGGTTCGCGCAACACTCCTCCACTCTTTCACTACCTTAAAAAATTCTCCCCGCCTTACAGGGTCAGTTATTTCAGATTCAAGCTTTCCGCCTGCCTTTAACCAGTCATCCAAAAGCTTTCGAGTTCCACCGCCCTTAATTGCAGAATAGCCCGACTGCCAGCCAGAGCCCTCCCAAAGGGCTTTCCTATAGTCCCCAAATCCAAACTTGTCAGTCCGAGTTGCAAGATTCTTTATGCGCGCCTGCCCCAACAAGGAAGTGGGAGACATAAAATTCCTGCGGAATGCATCGTAAAACTTGTTTGTCGACATTTGCCATGGCCAGCCGCGTCTCCCAAGATTCCCAAGATAACGCTTGGCCTGCCCGACAAGAGTAGGGCCAAAAGCGTTTACAACCAAGTCAGTTGCAAACCAGCTGTTGAAATACTTGTCAAAGGCACTGTAA
>JAFGEM010000083.1 GCA_016931555.1 Candidatus Iainarchaeum sp.
AGAACAACTGCCTTTGGCTGTTTTTTTTCGAACAATTCTGCAAGTGTTTTTATGACAAATGCAAATTCCGGCCAGTCCCTTTCTGCGAGCTGACTGAATCGTGATTCAATAATGCGTGAAAAGCCAATTCCTTCGAAAGAAATTTTTTTTCTGAATTTGGGGTCTCTGGCGAGTTCAGCAAAATGCTTTCTGAATTTTTTTCTGAAAGAAATCCTGTCGGAAAAATAATTCAAAATTTTTTTTGGGTTAACAAGGTTGGTCATAAAAAAATTGTCAAGAGACTCCACTTCCAAATCATTTTCCTTTTCTAGTTCGCGCTCCAGGTTTCCGAGATAACCCCGGCTTTTAATGAATACGGTTTTTTTTCCTTTTTTTGGTTTTTCCCTGAAAATTTCCGGAAGCGCCTTTCTGATTTCCCGCATTTTTCTTGCAGAGAAATTCGTAAAGTGGGAATACTGCTTTTGTTTTGGCATCTCGAGGTATTGCACGTCTTTGAAACCGTTGGTTTTTGCTATGTCTTCCGCGAGTATTCCGCTGGCGCTGTTTTTGTTGACTATAACCGAATCAACTACGCCTTTTCTCATTAAAATTTTAAGCGCTTTGAGCCTGATCAGATTTTCCCGCAGGAATACCGACATTTCATTTTCAGAGAGAAAACCGAGAGAAATGCCCAGGACACATGTTTTTTTCATGAATTCCTTATTTAGCCTGTACCAGTTTCTTGCGAGTAAAGAGGATTTTTCTTCAATTGTAATAAGGTCTTTTTTTTCAAGCAAATCCGTTGGTTTGCCTCTTGCAATGCTTCTCCCTTCCGTGTCTAGGCTGCCTGCCCCCAGATGCAGTATCCTGTCTTTTGGATGCATTTTTTTTACTGCCTTTTCAGCTTCCCGCAGCTCTGCATTGTTTTCGGCAATAACCAAGCGTGTTTTCAATTTAAACCATCCCGTTTAAATTTTTTTGTAAGCTTCCAGAGTCTGTCTGCCTGTGTTCTCCCACAAAAAATTTTTCATAATATGTTTCCTTAGCCTCGGGTCTTTTCCTTTTTTCAGTTCATATGTAATTTTTTCTTCAATATCCCTTTTGTCCGCCGGATTAACAAATGATGCAAGCCACCCAAAATATTCCTTGGTGCAGCCTTCGCGCGTTACAACAATATTTGCCCCTGCAAGCCCTGCTTCAAGTGCAGCCAAGCCAGGAGTCTCATACCAGCTTGGCAGGGCAAAAACCCCGCAGGCTGCATAGGCACTTTCAAGCAGTTTTGAATCATGGGGAATTGATTTAAGGAAAACAATGTTTTCTCCGGCCTCTGCACGACACTGGTTGTAGTATTTTTCGCTGCCCTGCTTTGCATCCCCGATAATAACCAGCTTTTCATTCAGTTTATTCATTGCGCGAATGAGTGCAAGAACATTTTTTCTTTCTTCTATTCTTCCTGTGTAAAGTACAAAATCCTTTAGCCCGAATTTTTTTTCAAATTCTTTTTTGTTTGCGTTTGCAAATCTTGCATCCACGCCGTTGCAGACGGGGAAAATTTTTTCGGTTTTTGCCCTGAATTGCTTTACAAGCACTTTTTTTTCTGCCTCTGAATTAGGCAGCAGAACACTTGCCTGAGAAATTGTTTTTTTTACGCTTGAAAATCCAAAAACATCAAGCCTGTTAATGAGTTCGACTGCAATAGCTTTTGCTTTTCTTCCAATGCCTTTATTCCATTTTAGCGAGTATTTGAGGCTTGGCCAGTATATTGTTGAGATAGCAACAGGCACTTTAGCGGCAAAGGCCTTCTCTAAGACGCGGAATGTGTCTCTGTGAATGTTAAAATTGTGGACCAAATCAAATTCCCCTATGTTCTGGGTGCCGTTGAAAATCTCTATTTTATGCCCAAGCCTCTCTAATTCTGCCTTGGTTTTGAGGAGTTGGATTTCCCCGCCGCCCATGTTTTTGAATGCATTTGGGGAGGTGTTGAAGAGTATTCTCATTCCGCCTCCCTCCTTTCTCCCTTGGGAACATCTTCATTCACTGCATCCAGGATTTTTTCGACAATGCGTTTGCTTGCGTTTCCGTCTCCGAATGGAGAGTCAATTTTGGCAAGGTCTGCTTGGAGAGAATCAAAATTGCGTTCGATTTTTTTGATTGCTCCCGTGATTTTTTGCTCGTCAAATCCTGTTAGGACTGCAAATTTTTCAAGAATCTCCGGGCGTTCGGTATTCTCTCTCAAAACCACAACAAATTTTTTGTAGACACTCGCCTCCTCCTGTATGCCTCCGGAATCCGAAAGAATATAGCGCGAGTTTGCGCATAAATGAAGGAAATCAAAGTAACCCAATGCTTCAACAATCCGCAGGTTTTTTATCGAATCAAATTTTTCCTGCATTCCAAATTTTTTTATCCTTGAAAGAGTTCTTGGATGGGCGGGAAACACAATTGTTGTTTCAATGCTTTTCAGCGCATCAAGCATGTTTTCAAGCTTTTCCCTGCTGTCAACATTTTCTGCACGGTGCATTGTCAAAACACCAAATTTTTCGGGTTCCAGCCCAAGCTTCTCAATAATTTTTGAATTCTTTGCCCTCTCGAGATTCTTCTGCACTACCTCTACAATCGGGTTTCCTGTCAGAATAATGTTGTGCTTGAATGCCTCGCTGTTATGCAGGTTTTCAACTGCCGTTTGTGTCGGTGCAAAACAATAGCTGGAAATCTGGTCTGCAAGAACCCTGTTTACTTCCTCGGCCATTGTCCTGTCAAAGCTTCGTATGCCGGCTTCTACATGTGCAAAAGGAATCTTCATTTTTTCTGCTGCAAGAGCTGCTCCAAAAACAGAGTTTGTGTCCCCCAAAGCAATTACAATATCCGGCTTCTGCTTTGAAAAGAACTCCTCCAGTTTCATTAGCACTGTCCCGACCTGGTATGCCTGTGTTCCCGAGCCAATTCCCAGGTTGATATCGGGATTCGGCAGTTCAAGCTCTTTCATAAAAACCTCAAACAGATTGTAGTCATAGTGCTGGCCGGTAAAAACAAGCAGTGTTTTAACAGCCTTGTCTGCTTTCAGCAGCTTGATTATCTCAGCAAGCTTAATTATTTCTGGCCTTGTTCCGAAGACTATTGCAATTTTCTTCAAGCTCTCACCTTTAGTAAGCCTCTGCTGTATTTCCTTCTCTTGCCAATTATGTCTCCAAGATTTTTGAGGTTAATCCAGTACGCTTCCAATAGCCAGTGTATGCGCAGCCTAACAGTATGCTTTGCTATTCTGGCTAGCTCCCACCCAAGTGCTTTTAACAGGCGTTTTTTGGAGAAGTGCAAAAGCATGTATCTCACCCTGTTTTTGTTCAGTGTCACAAAACTCCATTTGCTCGCCTGTTTTTTCACTATTTTTGAGCCAAAGTGCACTATTTTTACTTCTGGTGTAAACACAATCCTGTATCCTGAGCGCCTTGCTCTTGCGCAGTAATCGCTTTCCTCAAAATAAATTGGGTTGAATCCTTCATCCAGAAAACCTATTTTTTCAAACACTTTTCTTTTTATCAGGAGTGCTGCGCCTCCAACCTGTTCTGCATCACTCTCGTGCCTGTTGTAAGAGTGTCTTGCAATTCCCCTGTCATCAATATAGCCTCCTCCGTAAATTTTTTTGGAGGTTTTGCTTTCTGGCAGGTGCGGTCCCACAATCCCAATTTTGGCATCTGTTTCCGCTACTTTAACCATTTTCTCTAACCAGTTTTTTTCAAGCAGAGTGTCATTATTGAGCAGGAAAATGAATTTTCCCCTTGAAATTTTCATTCCTTGGTTGTTTGCCCCTGAAAAACCCCTGTTCTCAGAATTCAATATAATTGTATCAACAATTTTTCTGCGCTTCATGCCCTCAAGCATTTCAATGCTCCCGTCTTTGCTCCCGTTGTCCACAACAATCAGCTCATATTTTCCCCGTGCCGTGTGCTTTGCAACTGACTCAATGCACTGTTTAGTGTATTCTTTCCCGTTCCAGTTCAAAACAATTATTGAAACAATTGGCTTCATACCAGCACCTCTGAATACAATTTTGAAAACTCGGGCACTTTTTTCTTCCATGAAAAATCGCAGGCCCTTGCAACAGCGTTTTTCCTCAATTTATTTTTTTCTCTTGCCTTTAGACTGCAGATTTTTTGAATCTGGTTTCCCGCCTTTTTTGCTTTCGTAAAATCAATTATGAATCCGGTTTCCCCTGTTTTTACAAAGCCTCTGAATGAGTCAATGTTGTTGAGAATCGGAATGCAGCCTGCAGCCATTCCTTCCAAAGCTGTTATGCCGAATCCCTCGTATTCCGAAGCGGAAACAAAAAATTCGGATTTCCCCAGCAGTTCTCTGCGTTTTTTGTCCGAAACAATGCCGTGCATAAAAAATTTTTCCTCAATTCCCTTTGCACGGGCTTTTTCCAAGAGCCATCCGGCAAGATTGTCAAAATCCATGCCCGCAACATGAAACTCAAAATCTTGGTCAAGCATTGCAAGTGCATCAAGAATCCTGTCTATTCTCTTGTTTTTGCTAATCCTTCCCAAAAATAGGAAGGAATTTTTTTTCTTTTTCTCATTGTTCAGTAAACCTTTGCATTCTACCCCGTTTTCTATTAGCGCAAGCTTCTGCTTTGGAACAATTTTTGAAAACAATTCATAGTCCTGCCTGCTGACACAGACAATTTTCCTGTATGCGTGCAATGCTATTTTTTGCCATCCGTAAAAATAAATTTTTTTGAAAATTCCGGCACCTGTGTGGAATATGCCTCCGTGCGTTGACAAAACCATGGGTTTCCTGTGAAGCCATGCTGTTAATGCCAAGAAGTCTGAGAAAAAATTTGTTCCGTGCACATGCAGCAAATCAGCTTCTCTCAGGTGCCTTGCCACTGCCGGAGCAAACTTGTAGAAACCCAGATTAATGAACGGGATCCTTTTTACCACGATTCCTTCTCTTGTTTCCTGTGCTTTGAGTTTTGCCCCGCCTTTCGGGCACTTGTTTAAGCATACTACGCTGCTTTTTGCCTCGGAATGTTTTGCAGTCTGGAGAATAACTGTTTCTACTCCCCCGGTACAGGGGGCAAAGTGATGGAACACATGCAAGACTTTGGGAGAGGTCATATAGAGTTACGCACCTTTCTAACTAACCCGAGGAAAAATCCTGTTGCAAAAAAGAATGTTTTTGGGAGGGCGACTATAATTGAAAACACTGCTGTTATTCTGCTTTTGCTCCAGGTCCAAGCGGCAAACGGCAGTGTGGAAGCAAAAAATAATATAACCGAGCCAATTAGCCAATAATTTATTATTGCCGGATTAATTTCAAGTCCTGCAAAATTTAGCATGTGCCCAATAATTCCCAGTGCAATTCCGCATAAAAACAAAATCTGGGATTTGACTGCCTTTGAGGTGTACGAGTCTTTTATTGCCTTGTCCTTGTGTTTTTCATAAACCTTTGTGCGCCAGAATGCGCGGTAGAATTTTACTTTGAAATATTTTTTCCATGTTGAAGGATGGGTGTGCCAGACAATTGCCTTTGGCGCAAAAACCATTTTGTGCCCTGCCTTGCTTATTCTAAAACTCAGGTCAGTGTCTTCTCCCGAAGCCATTGGATAGCTCGTGTCAAAGCCATTCATCTTTTGGAATACCTTTTTTCTGTATGCTGCTGCATAGCTTCCCATAAAGTCAATTGAATCCATTGCAGCCATTTTTTCATGCCGTTGTTCTATCTCCAACTGCGTTAGCCTTGCAAAAAACTCTTTCTGTGCGCTTTTATATTTTCCCTGGACTCCCGCAATAGCCTTTTCACTAAACGGCTTTAACATTTCCTTGAGAAAATCTTTTTCCGCAACACAGTCTGAATCAGTAAAAACAATTATTCCCCCCCTTGCCTTTTTTGCTCCCCAATTTCTTGCTTTTGCAGGCCCCGAATTTTTTTGCCGCAATAATTTTATGTTTCTGAATTTTTTTGTTATTGCTGCTGTTTCGTCTGTGCTGCCGTCGTCCACTACAATTGTTTCAAATCCCCTTATTGACTGTTTTCTCAGGCTTGCAAGACAGTCTCCGAGAGTTTTTTCCGCGTTGTATGCAGGAATTATTACGCTTGCCTTTGGCTTCATTTTTTCACCTTTGCAACTATAACAAATTGGAATGAAAATAACCCCGGAACTAATTTTGAGAGCAGCCTTTTTGCGCTGCTTCCCGGAACCGGTGCGCTTGGGACAGTTAATATTTTTTCAATCACAAAATTATTCTCGTTAAACAGCTTTTTTGCATTCTTCAGGGTAAAGAATTTTAGGTGTGTTTTATCCAGGATGCCTTGTTCCGCATAATCAAATTTTCCTCCCAGCAGACCAAGCCTTATTTTCCAGTTTGCAATATTCGGGATAGATGCAATTACTCTCCCGTTTTTTCCTAGTATCCTGCCTGTTTTCCCAAGAGTTCCCTCGGGATTTTTTAGGTGCTCTAAAACGTCCCCGAATAAGGCGACGTCAAATCCCGAGCCGAGTTTTCTGAAATCCATTTTTTCTATGTCTCCAATGAAGATTTTGCTGCAGAATTTTTTTGCGCGCTTTGCATTCTCCGTGTTTATCTCTACTCCTGTTACTTTGTTGCCGTGCTTCTGCAATTGTTCTGTTACAAATCCCTTTCCGCAGCCAAATTCGATTATCTTGTTTCCGCCTCCGGCTAGATTCACAATCTGGCTGTGTGAGGAAAAATTTTGCGCGTTATAACCCTGCATTTCGAATCACTTTGCTCTTAAATATCTGAAGAAAACTTTTCCCGCTCTCAGGAGCCTTGGCAGTTCGCGCGGCTGTTTTATTACCTGCACAATCTTGCTTGTAACATAGCTCGGGCGAAGATAAAATTCCTTTCTTGCTCTATCGCACCATTCGACAATCTGCTTGTTTGACAGGTTGGGCATGCTGACCATGCAGTTGTGCCAGCCTCTCTCATCAACCCATTTGCTGTAATCCTCTGTAACAAGATATCCCTTTTCTCGGAAGTAATCGTAAGTGTTTGTTCCCGGGTAAATCATTATTGGAAAGAATTGCGCTGTGTCTGGATTAAGTTTTTTTGACAGCTCTATGGTTGCCCGGATTGTTTCTTCATTGTCAAGGGGATTTCCCACCATAAAACAGCCATGCACTAGAATGCCTGTTTTTCTTGCATTGTCCATGAATTCCTGCATTCCTTTGGGTGTTGTGCCTTTGTGAACATTGTTTAGTACTTCTTGGCTTCCTGATTCAAAGCCAACGCATAAAAGCCTGCATCCCGCTTTTTTCATTAGCTTTAGTGTTGCAAGAGGCACGTCGGCGCGTGCATTGCAGCTCCAGAGTGTTTTTATGCCTGCCTTGATTTTTGCCCTGCAGAATTCCTCGGCCCTCTTTGCATCTGCGGTAAAAGTGTCATCCTCTAA
>JAFGEM010000005.1 GCA_016931555.1 Candidatus Iainarchaeum sp.
AATACTGGCAAAAGAATTTTTTCCCGGACCCTTGAATATTGTTGTTCCGCTCAAAGAAAAAGTCCCTGAAAACCTGGCAAGAGGCACAATTGCTTTCAGGGTTCCGAGAAACAGGTTTGCAAGAGCGCTCTGCAAAGAGTTAGGCGGCCCTGTAACAGCAACAAGCGCAAACACGCATGGAGAGACGCCAATATTTGATGCTGAAGAGGCAACCCAAAAATTCTTTGAAAAAGTAGACCTGATAATTGATTCGGGGGGATTGCCTGAAAGGCCTGCAAGCACTATCTACTCCATAATAGAACACAAGGTTTTGCGCGAGGGAGAGATAAAAAAAGAAACAATAAAAGCTGCTTTGTGGTGAAAATGCCAAGAAAAAAAATTGATTTCCGCAGGTCCCCTTACATTGATGCACAGCATTTGGCCCGCAGAAGCGAAATAATGAAGAGAATACACGGAATCAGGGGACCGCGCACAAAAACCCCTATTAATTCTGTTTATGTTACACGGATTGTAAAAGAATTTTCAGAAGCGTTTCCAAAAACAGAACAGGGCATAAAAAGCATGGCTCAGAGCCTGATGAGAAACGTGAAATTTGTTAGGGAAAAACCCAGCATTGCAGATGCCCATTACATGGTTCAGACAGCACACGACATTATCTTAACAAAAAAAATTCCCGTTGTTTTTGACGGGGGAGAGCCTGCATGGGGCTGCAATGCAATGGCAATAGCTTTTGCAGCCTGCCTAAAAGCAAAAGGCGTGAAGTATGGATTTGTGAGAACAACCTCAAGATGGTATCAGGCAAACCCTAGTGGTGTTCCACACTCAGTTGTTTACTTTAGGCTTGGAAACAAGAGATTTGTTGCCGACTTGTTTCCAAAACACCCCTTGGTATCTCAAGTCGGGCAGGAGCTCAGGGAAAGAATAGGTAAATTGAGGGAACATGGCTTGTGGGTTGAAGGTGCAAGCCCAGAAGCAATTGGAATAAGGTCAATTGGAGATTTTGACAGGCATGTTAAGGGATGAATAAAATGATTGCACTTGGGATTGAATCAACAGCCCATACATTTGGGATTGGAATTGTTGACAGCGAATGCAATATTCTAGCGAATGAAAAGCACTCTGTCGCAACTGAGGCGGGTGGCTTAATTCCAAGAGAACTTGCAGAACACCACTTAAAACATGCAAAGCCTCTTCTTGAGAGCGCGCTAGAAAAAGCAAGAGTAAAAATAAAAGAAATTGACCTAATTTCATTTTCTCAAGGCCCCGGAATTGGAAACGCACTTTCAATTGGAGCTGTTGCAGCACGCGCGCTCGCGCTTGGAAACAAAAAGCCCTTGCTTGGCGTGAATCATTGTGTTGCACATGTGGAAATTGCGAAAAAGCTTACGAATGCGAAGGATGCTATTTATGTTTATGCGAGCGGCGCTAATACACAGATAATTGGATATGAAACAGGGCGTTACAGGGTTTATGGCGAGACTCTTGACATTGGAATTGGAAATCTTTTGGATTCTTTTGGGAGGGCGCTTGGAATTGGTTTTCCTGCTGGACCCAAGATTGATGAAATGTATTTTCAAGCCAAAGAGTATGTTGAACTGCCTTACAGTGTAAAGGGAATGGACTTGGTTTTTTCAGGATTGCAGACTGCTGCAGAAAGGCTTGTTGGAAAGGCTGATGAAAAGGATTTGGCTTACAGCCTCATGCATAACGCGTTCGCAGAACTGACAGAGGTTTCTGAACGCGCACTTGCACATACAGAGAAAGGAGAATTGGTTGTTACTGGGGGGGTAGCGGCAAGCAAGGCCTTGAGAAAAATGCTGCAGGAAATGTGCGAAGCAAGAGGCGCTTTTTTCCGAGTTCCACCTTTCCCCGCTTGTCCAGATAGTGGGCTTCTGCCTGCCTGGTTAGGCGTAGTAGAATATGAAAGTGGCATACGGATGAAATTAGAAGAGACTATTGTGAAACCTAAACAAAGAACGGACGATGTCGAAGTTACTTGGCTTTCAAAAAAATAGGTTTTTTAATAACTTTCTAGGCAAAGATTTTTGTTGCTCAAAAGGGGTGTTTCCATAATCCGCAAAACAGAATTCTTTCTGCTAATTATATTGGTTGCTGCGACTTTCTCGCTTGGATTCATGACTTCTGATTATTTGAGGGAGCCGAGTGTTACTGGCAATATTGTTTTGAGTGAATTGCCGGAAAAGACTTATGAGGCAACAATTGATATTGTTGCAGTGAGAATGCAGGGAGAAATTGGAATAGTCAATACTGCTACAGTTGAAATTATTGAGGGGAGAGGAAGAGTATTGTTCTCGCTTAATCCTTTTGTAGAGCCTGATACGCAGGAATCTGCTGAGATTGCAAAAAGTGTTGCAGAGGCCTATACGCAAAAGAGCCTTGCTGCATGGGATGTTATTTATTCTATTGATGCTGGAAATGTTCAGCTTGTTGGAGGCCCGAGTGCAGGAGCTGCATTGACTGCTGCTACTATTGCTGCAATTGAGGGCAAACAAATTAGGGGCAATGTTGAGATTACTGGCACAATAAACTCGGATGGTTCTATTGGACAGGTTGGGGGAATTATTGAAAAGATTGCTGCATCTGCACAGGCTGGAAAAACAGTTTTTTTGCTGCCGCAGGGGCAAGGAGTATTGCAGTATTACGAGCCGCAGGTTACAAGGGAGCAGCAGGGGCCTTTTGTTATTGAAAGGACAACATATGTTACAAAAACACTGGATTTGAATGAGTATGTACAGGAACAGGGATGGGGCATTGAAA
>JAFGEM010000084.1 GCA_016931555.1 Candidatus Iainarchaeum sp.
CAATCCTTCGGGAAGCTGAAGCAAAACAATCTTTGCGTTACGCTCTTTAATCGCGGCAACAGCTTTTTCAAGTTTAACATCAAGCATATATATAGGGAGAAACACATAATTTTTAAGCAATTGTTATTTTTTTGGTGTAGAGAATGCCTGCGATTAAAGCAAAATCCGGAAGAGTGCGAAGGGAACAGGTGCTTGCAATGCGCAAAGGAACACGCAAACTGCTTCATGGCCCCTGGTTTGCCCCCAAGCTTGTTCCCACAGAAATGCAAAAGCCAAAGCCAACTGTTTCAGGGCAGAAACAGCTTGGGCGCCTGCAAATTTCACGTGCCAATCGGGGAGTACAATTATTTAACGCAGAAATAATCCGCGTTGGCCATGTTCCAAGGCAAAAAAGAAAACAGAGACAGAAAATTCCAACAGTGCAAATTCCTGTTTCAACAACAACTTTTAATGACTGGTACCAAGGCAGGCGTTCCAGAGAAAAACAAGGTTATTTGCGAGGGAAAGAGGCAGCAGCTGCAGCAAGAAAAAAGCGCGCTTCAACACGTTTGGACAGGCAGGCGCATGCAAATTTTCCGTTTAACATTGGAATTAACTCTATTCTGGAAGTGGGAAAAGATGCAAGGGGGCAGCCAACGCATATTGTAATTACAAAGCGCTCTGCCCACGTTCCCGAGGCTCCGGATTATTGGGATTTGCCAGCTGGCTTAATTCGCGCAGGGCAAAAGCCAATGGATGTTATTAACGGGAGGACTGCTGCAGAAATAGGCGTAGACAAAAGCAAAATAAAATTAATTGGAAAGGGGTTAAAGCCTGCAAGGCGCGAGCAATGGTTCACTCTTCATAGGATGGACAAGGCAACAAATTACAATGCATTTGTAGTTCAGCGCGCAAACATTTCAGCCGAAGAAGCAGAGCGAAAAATCCGAGCCAACATTGACGCAGCGCGTGCAAAGAAAGATCCCTGGGCTGCAACAGATTTTGTTTTGGTTCCCAGAAACCCAGAGGCAATACGTGAATTCATTAGAACGCACGACAAAACATGGCTTCCAGAGGCACTGCGCCTCTATGCAATGGAACTGCGCAAAAATAAGAAGTAGTTAATCTTCTTCCAGAACCATTTCTTTTTGAGTGCGCATTACTACATTCTTTATTTTTTCAACAGCATCAATATTTGCTGAGACAGAATCAATTCCAAAGTGCACCAAATGCTTTACCATTTCCGGGTTGCTTGCTGCCTGCCCGCAAATGCTTGTTTCGACTCTG
Source organism: Candidatus Iainarchaeum sp. (assembly GCA_016931555.1). GTDB lineage: Archaea > Iainarchaeota > Iainarchaeia > Iainarchaeales > JAFGEM01. The sequence goes on from JAFGEM010000084.1 coordinate 1,267, forward strand.
GCTTTCCTGCACTCCTTAATCACATGCTCTATCTCCCTGAGAATAGCGGGATGCAGTTCAGTAAACCACTTTTGAATTTTCTCGTTGTTCCTGTCCAAGCCAAGAGTCAATTGAGTTAAATCATTTGTCCCAAAGCTAATAAAGTCAATGCCCTCTTCAATAAGCAGGTGTATTGTCCAGCACGCTGCAGGAGTCTCAATCATTACCCCGAATTTTAAATCCTCTCTCGGCTTTAAGCCGCATTCCTCTGCAATTTGCTTCGCCTGCTTTACCTCCTCAACACTCTGCACAAAGGGCAGCATTACTCCCACATTGTCAAAGCCTTCCATCAACAATTGCTTTATTGCATAAAACTGTGCCTTTAAAATCTCGGGCTCGTCCAAATCCCTTCTTATGCCGTGCCAGCCAAGCATTGGATTATCCTCATCCGGCTCTTTGTCTCCTCCCTCTAGCTCGCGAAATTCATCGCTGCGCGCGTCAAAGGTTCTGAACCAAACTGGCTTGCCCTTAAAGAGTTCAGCAACATGCTTGATTCCTTTTTTGACTGCTTCAGTGAGCTCTTCCTGTTTTCCCTGCCTAATGAATTCCGCGGGGTGCTTTCCAGTGGAAGTAATCATGTGCTCTGCTCTCAATAATCCAACGCCCTCTGCAGGAGTTTCCGCTGCCTTGTCAGCTGCTTCCGGCAGTGCAACATTAACCTTTACCTTTACAGAAATCTTTCCAAGCAAATCAACTGCCTTTTCAGTTTCCTCTTCAACTTCCTTGTCCTTCATTTCGCCAACAGGCTTTTCACCATACTGCTTTACAATTGCCTCTGCTTCCTTGCGTGCCAAATCAATTATTTCATCGCGCATTTCAGCAGCAACTTTCCTGCGTATTTCTTCCTCAATCTCTGGCAGTGTTTTAACTTTCTCCTCTTGCACTTCCTCTTTTTCAATCTCATCTGCAAGCTCTTCTTTCAAAACCTCTTCAAACTCGTCCAATTCCTTTTTCTCAAAAATAGGGCGGATTGCCTCATAATCTTTTGGAGCCGTAATCTCAATCTTTCCCTCATAAACTAACCCATCAAAACCATTCACAGTGACAATGTCATTATCCTCCAAAAGCTCTGTTGCAGTCTGCGTTCCAACAACACAGGGAATTCCCAATTCCCTGCTTACTATTGCTGCGTGGCATGTCGCGCCCCCGTCATCAGTAATAATTGCCTTGCTCTTTTTCATTGTGGGAACCCAGTCAGGGGAAGTCATTTTTGTTACAAGAATGTCTCCTTCCTGGACTTTTGAAACATCTTTTGAATTTGGGACAACGCGAACTTTTCCGCTGACAACTCCGGGGCTTGCTGCAATTCCCTTAAGCACTACTTTTGCATCGATTTTTTTGAGCTGTTCCCTGCGTTCCTCTATTGCCTCGCTCTTTTCCTTTAGCCCGAGAGTAGTGATTGCACGGCTTTGGACAATATACATTTGCTTGTTTTCCAAAGCAAATTCAATGTCCTGCGGTTTTCCATAATACGATTCAATGCTCCGCCCTGTCTTTGCGAGTTTTAGAATTTCCTCGTCATCAAGCTTTTGTTTTCCGCCTTCTTTTTTGCTTAGCTCGACTTTTGCGTTTCCCCTGCCTTTCCTTACAATCATCCATTCCTGAAAATTCAGTTTTTTCTCCAAAAGCTTTATCTCCTTCTTATCCACAACATAGTGGTCCGGCGTAATTGAGCCGCTTACAACTGCTTCTCCCAATCCAAAGCCTGCTTCAATGACTATTTTTGTTTCATCTCCAGTGGGCTCTGCAGTGAACATTACTCCTGAGGCAGTGCTCTCAACCATTCGCTGGACTACAACAGCAATTCCAACCTGTTCCGTGGGAAAGCCCTGGTTTTTCCTGTAATACACGGCGCGTGCAGTAAAAAGGCTTGCCCAGCATTTTCTCACTGTGTCAACAATTTCGCTGGCTCCCTTTACATTCAAATATGTTTCCTGTTGCCCTGCAAAGCTTGCCTCTGGCAAATCCTCTGCAGTTGCACTGCTTCTGACGGCAACATAAACCTCATCGCTGCTCGAAATCCATGCCAATCTTTTTTCCCCCAAATGGGCATAAGATTTTTTGATTGCTGTTGCAATGTCCTCGGGAATTGGCGCTTCCTTAATCCATGTGCGCACCTGTTCTGCTACTTCTTCAAGCTGTTTCGTGTTTTCAACATCAATTGCGTCAATTGCGTTGATCACTTTTCTTTTCAAGCCGCTTTTTTCGAGAAAGTGAAAATAAGCCTGTGCCGTTACAACAAAACCCGGGGGCACAGGAAAATTTGCGTTGGTCATTAGGCCAAGGTTAAGGCCCTTGCCTCCAACAATTCCCAAATCGTTTTTTGTTATTTCCTTAAACCAGAGAATATCCTTTCTTTCCATAAAAACCTATTTTATTAGGACTTTACCAAATAAAAAACTGTGTTTTTAGCCAAGAGAAACATTAAATAGCCGGACGCTTAATCTCTTATTATGCGAAATAGAAAAAGGACAAAGCAGAAAACAATGCTCGGAATGGCAATCCTGTTTATTGGGATTCCATTGTTTGTAATTTGGTTTGTTTTCTTTTACATGGCTTGGCTGCCTGACACCTCAACACTGCTTTTGGTTTTGTTTATTGCCGTGCTTCTAATTTACTTGTATTTCAAGTATTTTAGAAAGCTTGCTGCCAAGCAAAGCGCAGCTAAATCGGAACAAGATTTCGAGGAGGCTCCCAGTGATAAGGAACAGGATGAAAATTATGAAGGCACAGGGGATTCAGACGAATCCTCTGGAGAGGAGTCAGATTATGAAGAAGATTCTGATGAAGATTACAGTGAAGATGACGGAGAACAGGAGAGTGTTCCCAAAAAAAAGAATTCCTGATTTTTTTTTAATTCGAATTTTTAATCCAATTTTTTGATAATCCCAATTTTTAATTTTTTTTGCAGGGCTTTGCCTGTTATTTCTTTTTGTCTTCCTTTTTTGGTTCTTTTTTGGAGTCCTGCTTTGCCTCTTTCTTTCCTTCTTTTCCGGCTTCCTTCTTTTCTCCTTCTGCCTCGCCCTCTTTCTTTTCCTTGCCTGCGACTGGTTTTTCTTCCTTTTTTTCTTCTGCAGCTTCTCTTACTTTCTTTGGCCTTGTTCCAATGCTTTTAACATCAGTTCCAATTAGAACTTTTAATCCTGTGGGCATTCTTGCCTTTGCCCTTAGCAAAGCCTCTTTTGCAATTGTAACATGCTCTTCATTAACAAGTATGCTTATTATTTTTTGTTTTCCCCTTACCCTTGCTGCCCTGCCAATTGGCTTTCCAAATGCATGGCTCATTCCCTGGCTTACTCTGTCTGCCCCTGCTCCCTGAGCCTGCTTGTTCTCGCGCAGAATATGGAATGGGTAAATTCGTATTCTCATGAAATAATTGTCTTTTCCAATTTTGTTGTTCAAAAACCTGTTGATTGTAATTCTGGCGGACTCAATTGCATTGTCACGGATATTCACTGAATGCCCAGTAACCAAATCCAGGACATGGGAATAATTTTTTGAAGGGTTTCCCATGTTAAACTGCCTTGTCTTCAACCCAGGGACAGCGCCAATATAGTTTTTTCTCGGCACACTCAAGGCTATGCGGGTGTATGCACGATTGCTGTCAATATTGCTATAGCAGTGCCCTGGTCTCAAACCCATAAAAATCACGTTTAAAGCTGTACTGTCCTTAAAATAGCTAAAATTCGCTCTATAAGGGATAATAAAAACTGGTATGAAAAGTATTTTAAAGCTTGTTTGCACTCTTCATTTCTTTCTCGCAGGCTGAATAACATCAATAATAAGCCCTTTTCCCCCGCGCAAACTTGTAACGCTCTCCAATGGCTCGAGCCTCGGGCCCCTTACATTGTGCATTACCCAATGTTTTCCATTCCACTTCCCCATGTACACGCCAACATGGGTATATGGTCTGCTTGGCCTGTTGTGGGGGCTCAAGGGAAAATATATCCCAAGAAGCCTGCCGGGCTTTAATGCATTTGCAAGGCTGCTTAATTCAACTCTCTGCCTTTCCCAGCCAATCTTTTTCTTTCTTGCATTTCTCTGCACGAGAGTGTTTCCAGGCAATTCCGCAAGTTTCCATGCATGACCGCGCGTGTAATTCAAGCCAAAGACAATTTTTGCTGCTCTTGTAGCATATGCCGAGCACCAGTCCGGCTTGTTAAAATCTAGGGTGCTAAAGCGCCCTTGTTCAACAGGAACTCTTATTGGGCTGCCGCCCCTGATTATTTCCAATCCCCTTTGTTCGAGAGCTGCCCAGCCTTTTGTTTTGCGCGTTGTCTTTTTTTTAATTTGCGCTCTGGCTCTTCTTTGTCTGCGGCTTCCTCGCGGCATAATACAATTACACTCTCAAATCATTTTAAGAATTTCTTTCGCCTTTCAATTCCTCTTTTTTTTCTTCAAGAATTTTTTCCTCTTTTTTCTTTCTTTTTTTCAAGAACTTTTTTTTGTAGGCATTCCATGTTAAAATAAATTCAGAGTGGCTCCATGCGAGGGGAGTAACAGAATAAGCATAGCCGTGCTTCCTGTATCGCTTCTGCCTTTTTGAATTCCTAATCATTAATTGTATATCGGGCCTTGTTTGCAGCAATCCCGCACTCGTGTAATCGCGCTCGTATTCAAGCAAATCTCTTTTTGTTGTAATATGCTCTGGAATAAGCAAATTGTCATTGTGCGATAAAACCCAATTAATGTATTTGTCTGCTTTCTTTTTATTGCCGCGTGCAATAAAGTGCCGTGCTCCCATTAGCGTGTACAGTGCCCATGCTCCAAATCCTCCAGTGTTTCTGCCCCATTCTTTTTTGCACCTGCAAATTCCCCCAAGTTTTGTGTGCCATAATTCCCTTTCAATTCTCCTGTAAGTGGAAATAATTCTCTTATCTGTATCGGGGAGAACTCCAAAATAGCTTAACGCATAATCAGAGGCATCTGTTTCGACTATTGAAGAACTATATCCTACCCGAATTGTTTTAAGGAAGCTTTTTGTGCGTGCATTCCACATGTGCTGCAGTATTCCTTTCTTGATTTTTTCCGCATTTTTTTTGTAAATAACCCTGTTTTTTCCCAATTGCTTTCCCAAAAAAAACATTTCCCTCAAAGCAGCATAGCAGATAGAATTAACCCATGCATCCAAACCCGCTTCTAACGGGGGAAACTCGAAAATGCTATTCGGGGAATAAACCAATCCGCGCTTTTTGTCAATGTTCTTTATAATTGCTTTCGCGTGTTTTTCAAGCTGCTTCCAATTCTTTTTCAAAAACTTTTTATCGCGCACTTTTCTGTAATATTTTCCAATTGCAATTAAAACCAAGCCAGTTGCATCAACCTGAGTGGGCTTGTAGCTTGCTTCCTTCCCCCGAAAATTAAACCTTTGGGGGTACAAGCCGTATCCTTTGCCTGCCTCGAGCGCAAAGTCAATTGCTTTTTTTGCTTCTTCCTCTATTCCTGCCTGAAGCATTGCAGGAATCATTATTGCATGGTCGCGCGTGTAAACATAAGTGTATCTTGTTCCTTTGGGAGAGGCTGAAAGCCCACCGCTCTTTAACTGCACTTTGCGCAAAACATACTTGCTTTTGCTGTACAGTGCTTCGGATTTTTTGACGTTAACCAATTTTTCACCTAATCTTGCCTGTTCTGCAATTCAATTATATCTTCGTTGAAATTTCTTCCTGTTTTTTTCTTGTGTATAATCATCATTCTTCTCACAACCCATAAAATAGTGGCACATACTAGTACAATTCCAATAAGGGAAGCGACTAATTCTAATCCGGGAAAAAACCAGTGCTGAATTATTCTGGGGGCCAACAACATTGCAGCTAAGATTATTCCAAAAGGCTTGATTGGTATGGGCAGGGCTTCGGAAAAAGTTTCATCAACTCTTTCAGCATTGTCTCCCCAATTTGCGTTTTCTTTTCCAATCATTTTCTTCACTTGATAGTTGTTATTTCAGTTACCTCAAAAACAGTGCAAACAAAAGAGGGTTCAGGTGTCCCTGCTTTCCAATCCTTAGGAACGGGGCACTGGCTTCCTTGTGGGCATGGAATTGTCCTTTCAATCTCGCTTGCCTTGATTGCTACTCTCTTGTCTGTATAATCATAGAGCATTGCATCATACTTCAAAACCTTTTCTTCTCCACTCTCCGTTTCCAAAACAAAGAAATCACTGCCTCCTGCGCAATAACTTTTCAATGATTTCTCCCAAGAACCTTGGCGCACAATACCCTCTAACTCTAATGTGCCGACAACAACGTCGCCTGTAGTGGGGCTTATGCAGCCAAAAAGAAAAAAAAGTATTAAAATCAAAATCAAGAATATTGCTTTCATGCTTTTTATTATGTGCGAGGTTATTAATTATTTTTTTGCTTGCTTGACTTGTTCTCTGTCTGAATCATTCCCATTGGCCAAAGAAACTGTCTATATTGAAGTAATATATTTTTTCTGTGCCGTTGTTGCATTCTGCATATAGTACATCAAACCAGCTTCCATTGTCCTCTTGCAGTTCCTGCATTGTCCTTTCCTTTACTCCGCCGTCTTCGGGACAGCCATTTGCAAAGAGCCACTCGTATTCCTCGTCTATGCTGTCAACTACAATCGCTGTTTCAAAGCTTTCGCCTTGAACATTCGAGGTAATTTGGCAGTCGCTGTCTGAACTACATTCGTCAACGCCTATGCCTTCCACAACAGTGCATGAATCTTCAATACATTCTGTGTGGTATTCTGTGCAGTCTTCCGGGCAGGTAGTCGGAGTCTCGTTTGCATCGCATGTTCCGTTGCCGCATACCTCGCTCGGGGGCTGTGGACAACCGCAAGACACAATCAACAATAGGATTGCAATTCCAAAAAGAAATTTTATTTTCATGTTTTATATTAGGACATCCTAAAATAAAAAGTTTTCCATCGCCCGAATTTGCATGCCTTTGCCAAGGGCGAGAATTGCAAAGCAGTTCTTTCTTTGATTAAACTTTTCTTTTATGGGTCAAACTTTTGCGAAGCAAAAGCCTCTTTTCCCAAGGCTTTTCTCCTATGGAGAAAAGGCTTTAGCGGAGTGAGGGAGTCGAACCCTCTTACTCGGCTCTGCAGGCCGGTCCATAACCGTTCTGGCAACTCCGCGTGTTACAAAATTAGTGCTTCAATAGAATTGGGATTTGAAATGTATTTTAAGCTTTTGTTGAAGACAGTTTTCTCGCTATTCTGATGCGCTGGAGCGCGGAAATGTTAGTCAAAATCACTAAGAGCACTAGAACGTAAACTAACCATAACGGGTTCACTGCTGCCAACAGGATTCCGACGAATAGTATAATTAGGCGTTCTGCTCTTTCCAAAACACCGCCTTTGAGTTCCTTGCCCTCTGTAATTATTTCCTTTTCCTTTGCAGCTGCCTTTACATAAGTAGTCATAATGCTTCCAAAAAAGTATAGGAAAATCCAGCCGTATACTGGAATAATGAATTCTGGGAGGCTTGCGAATAAAAGCGCGAATATAATTAATCCTTCCACATACCTGTCAACAATTGTGTCAAGATATGCTCCGAATTTTGAAACAGTCCCTGTAACGCGTGCAACGCTTCCGTCAACTAAATCAATTGCAGCGGAAATAACGAACAAGGCTGCTCCCAGAATAAATTGTTCTTTTGTGAGAAAATAAAAAGCGAGTATTGCGGGAATTAATGAGGCAAGAGTCCATTGGTTTGCTGAAAGCGGAATTTTGCTGAAAACTATGCCCACATTAACACTGAGTTTGTTAAATTTTTCCCGCTGGTTGTATGGAGTCATGTTTCTCCCTGCTTATAATCGCATGTGCAATTATTTTTCTATCTTTCTCTTTGCCCCTTAATGAATTCTTCCACCATTGCCCGTGCAATGTCGTCAGGATACTGTGTGGGAGGATGCTTCATCAAATATGCTGAGATTGATGTAAGCGGCCCTGAAATTTTCCTGTCCAATCCAAGCTTGCATGCTCTTACTGCGTCTATTACAACGCCTGCGCTGTTAGGGCTGTCTTCCACGCTTAATCGCAGCTCTAAATTCATTGGAACATCACCAAACTGCTGGCCCTCTATCCTGCAGAAGCATATTTTTTGGTCATAAAGCCAAGGAACATAATCACTCGGCCCAATGTGAATGCGCTCCCAGTGTAATGGTATAGGGAGATTAGACTGCACTGCCTCTGTTTTTGAAATTTTTTTGCTCTTCAATCTCTCCTGTTCCTTCATGTTGAGAAAGTCAGTGTTTCCCCCCACATTCAATTGATATGTTCCGTTTATTTTGATTCCGCGGTCATCAGCAAGCTTTGCAAGAACCCTGTGTACAATTGTTGCCCCTAACTGTGATTTCATGTCGTCTCCTACAATGGGCAGTTTTTTTTCAACAAACTTTTGTGCCCATTCCTGGTTGGATGCAATAAATGCGGGCATGCAGTTTACAAACCCGCAGTTTGCGTCAAGCGCAGCCTGAGCATAATACTTTGTTGCCTCCTCGCTTCCGACGGGCATGTAATTAATCAGAATTTCTGCCCCGGATTTTTTTAATTCCTCTGCAACATTTACTGGCTTTTGCTTTTCATCAATCCGAAAAGCGCGGTCCTCTGGCCATGATTCCATGTGCGGCGCAACACCATCCAATACAGGGCCTTTTTGCACAATAACATTCTGCTTTGGAACATCCTTGTGAAAAACAGTTGTGCAGTTTGGCTTCTCCCAGATTGCTTCACTCAAATCCTTTCCAACTTTGCGTTTGTCAATGTCAAATGCAGCAACAAACTCAATATCCGAAACCTTGTAGCTTCCAAACACATTATGCATTAATCCTGGCACAGGCTTGCCGTTAGAATCAATGTCCTTGTAATAATAAATCCCCTGCAATAGCGAACTAAAGCAGTTTCCTATTCCCGCAACAGCAACTTTAATCTTAGCCATTAAAAACCACCCAAAAATTAATTGTTTTACAATGGTAAAATAAGGTATTTTATGCTTATAAAACTATCGTCATTTCTTGTAAACATTGTCGTGGTGGCCAAAATCAAGAAACAGAATAAATTTTCTGTTTTTATCGAAGCGAAATGTTAAAACAAAGCTTTTGTCAATGTGAACTCGTTTTTCATAGCTCAAATCGTAGCGCAGGTTCTTGTAATGCCCAATTTCATCTTCTGTGGAATTGATAATCTGCTTTATTTTCTTGTAAAGAATGTCTGAGCGTTTACTGTCTTTTCTCACGAGCTTTTGCACTATTCTTTTGAGCCTTGGCGAAAAATCGTAATCAAAAGGCATTAAATCACTTGCCGAAAAGCCCGTCAAGTTCCTTATCGCTCATTTTCCTGCGCCCCCGGTTGTTGTAATAATCATCTTCAATCTTGAGAATTTTTTTCACGTACTCTTCTTTTACTTCGGGCTCAACCTCTTCAGGGCCGTACATTTCAACAAACTTGTTTATTGCCGCACTCTTGTCCCTCAAATCATATTTTGCCTTTACAACAGCCAAAACCCTGTTGGAATACTTGCTCAGCTCCACACGCGCATCAACCATAAATACACCTCAAATGCATTTAATATGCATATAGTGTGCATATGTTGTTAAAAAGCCTTTTTGGCGGCGCGTTTTTGCTTATAAAACTATCTTTCTCTTCTTGGAGGGTCTATTGCAATGTATTTCCTGAAATCCGCGAGAGAACGCAGGCCTATTGCATGGCTGTCTGCCCCGTATGCTGCCCCGCCTGTCTGGCGCTTGCCCTCAATTTCCCTTATTTTTTCAGAGGTCATTTCCTCTACTTCCTGATAGAGAGGGTCTGCCTTAACAATTTTGCCGCCGACCTCTGCAATGACATAAGAGTGGTTTCCCTCCCTCGCAAAAACCGCGGGAATTCCCTTTAATCTGAGAACCGAAACCAGCACATTGCAGTAATCAACGCAGCCCAAAACGCTTTCTCTTCGCGCTTCAATGTCTGCCTTGGTTGCAGAAATTATTACCCCCGACCTTATAATTTCGTCAGCAGTCCTTTTGGCATAATGCGCTTCCAGGCCCCTTCGATCCATTCTGACTCTGCGGAATTTTCTGCTCAAGCGCAAATGCTTTACAATGGCAGTCACAGTACTCATAGTTTTTCCTTTAAATTGTTTTGCATATTCTTCAATCGCGCGTGTGGGCTGTGTCATTACTCCAGTCTTCATCCAGGGGTGCTGCGTTTTTGGGGGTTTTCTCGCTGGCAGCACTCTTGCCCTTCCTCTTGGAATAGGGCTTCTTTTTTTCCTCTTAGCCATGCTTTCCAGATAATCTTGTGAATCCATTGTTATTAATATTTTTTCTTTTCAAATAGGATATGATTATGGCTCTGGGAAACTCGCGGGAAATGCAGAGGCTGCGTGAAAAGCTGAGTGTAGAGCTTCTCTGGGTTTATATCCTGAGCATTCTGCGCACAAAGCCAATGCACGCCTATGCTTTGCGCAGTGAAGTGGAAAAGCGCTTTGATTTTCTCCCCGGAAATGTTAGCGCATATGTTGTGCTTTACAAATTGAAGAGCAGGGGCTTTGTTTCCGGAAAAAAAGACGGCACTAGGACTGTTTACTCCATTACAGCGCGCGGGAAAGAGCTTTTGAAGGAAGCAGAAAAGGAACTCGCGGAAAGGCAGAAACTAATTTTCAAGCGACTGGCTTAGAAAATTATCCCGAGCAAATTTGCAAGAACCCATCCAAGTATAATTGTTGCGGGCAGAGTTAAAATCCAGGACATTGCAATTTCTGAAATAATTCCCAAGCGCAGGCTTGAAACGCGCTTTGCTGCCCCGGCACCAACAATAGAAGAGGTAATTGTGTGTGTTGTTGATACTGGGATTCCGAATATAGATGCTCCGTGCATTACTAATGCAGCGGATGTTTGCGCGGAAAAACTCTGTTCTATTGAAATAGGCGCTATTTTCATGCCCATTGTTTTTATTATTCTCCAGCCTCCGTATGCAACGCCCAGTCCTGCAACAGTCCCTATGCTTAAAATAACCCAAGTTGGAACGCTTGGGTTTTGCCAGCCAAAATAAATTGCGAGCACCATTACAAGCACTCCCATTGGCTTTTGCGCGTCATTTCTTCCATGGCTGAAAGCCATGAAAGCAGCTGAAAGCCTTGAAAGATTTTTGAATATGCGGTTCATTTTATGTGCAGGAGCGTTCCAAAAAAGCCTGTAAATTATGCCTGTGAACAGCATGCCCCCTAAAAACCCGAGAAATGGCGAAACAATAATTGCTATTAGGACAAGTGTTACTCCGTTCCAGATAATTACCTCCAATCCTGCAACAGCGAGTGCCGCCCCAATAATTCCTCCTACCAGTCCATGTGTTTCGCTTACAGGCAGGCCAAAATAATATGTGATAAGGCTCCAGAGCATTGCAGCGCACAGTGCAGCAATAACAGTGTTCAGGGAAATAAGTTCGAGTGCAACAATTCCCGCGCCAATTGTCAGGGCAACTGCAGTGCCAGTCAAAGCACCGACAATTTCAAGGGTTCCTGCCATGAGAATCGCGGTTCTTGCAGACAAAGCGCGCGAGCCTATTGCAGTGGCAATTGCGTTCGCTGCATCAGTAAAGCCCCCTATAAAAGCATAGAAATATGAAAGCAAAATGCCAATAACAAGTGCAATAAAGAGGGGATCCATTTTGGATTACTATCCGTACTTTATTCTCAGCCTGTCAAATGTTGCGGCAATGTCTTCGCACTTGTCCAAAGTGTCTTCCATAGTCTGGAATATTTCCTTCCATTTCATTATAAAAAGGACTTCCGCTGAATTTATCTTCTTGCCTTTTGGGTTCATAAGCAGTTTCAGGACCTGCCTGTGCAGGGCATCGCCCTGATTCTCAATAGAATGCAGTCTTTTGTAGCACGCATCGAGCTCTTCAGAATCAAGTTTTTGTTCTTTCAACAGAAGAACCCCTTTTTTTATGTTATTCGCCGCTTCTACTGCAAGCCCTGCAAAATCCTTAAAACCCTGCCTTGTTTCAGGGAGCTCAAAAAAGCTCAACCTATTTCCAGCCTGTTCAAGATTATCAAGAATGTCATCAAGCGAATCAGAAAAAGCCTTGACGTCTTCCTTGTCAAAGGGCATTATGAAAGCTCTTTCAATTTCTTTTGATGCCTCATGCACAAGCCTGTCTCCCTCGCTCTCGAGTTCCTTCAAAGTTTTGCACAGGCGTTGGAGTTTGCTCCAGTCATTTGCAATTTCAAACAATGTTTTGGATGCCTTTTCCACTACATTGGCGTGCTCGAGCAGCACATCAAAAATCCTTGATTTTTTCGGAATAAACATTTACCACACTTCTTTTCTGTTAATAATTAAAACACTCCCTTCTATAAATTTGTTGGGGTTAGACATGAAAATTGCGTTACTTTCGGATTTTCACTTGGGCTTTGGAAAAGGCACAGAGAGATTTGAAGAGTCTTTTGAAAACGCAAAATCTGCCCTGGAGCTTGCAATTTCCCAAAAACCAGATTGTATCCTGCTCCTCGGCGACATTTTTGATTCAGAAATTCCAGACCAGGAAACATGGCACAATGCATTCAAGGTTTTTCTCCCGATAAAACAGACAAAGGGCAGTTGCAGTATCAAGCGCGTTAAGGACGGAAAGCAAGAGAAAATTCCCTGCATTCACATTCCAGTTATTGCAATTCACGGCACGCATGAGTATCGCGGCAAGAATTACAGGAATGCTGTCGAGGTTCTTGAAAGCGCGGATTTTCTTGTTCACCTTCATGCTGCAACAGCAGTTGTTGAGCGTGGCGGGGAAAAAATTGCTGTGCACGGGTTAAGTGGTGTGCCTGAAAAGCATGCGCTTGCAGTGCTAAAGCTCTGGAATCCAAAGCCAGTGCAGGGGGCAGTGAATGTGCTGCTGTTGCACCAGAGCATAAAGGAATTTTTGCCTTTTGACGATGAAATGATTGCATCGATTTCCCTTGCGGATTTGCCAAAAGGGTTTGATTTGATTGCAAATGGGCATCTGCATTGGAATGACCTGCAGGAGACTGGTGCGGGAAAATTTTTGCTTACAGGCTCTACAATAATAACCCAGATGAAAAAGCTTGAGGCAGAAAAGCCAAAGTGCATTGAGTTGTTTGACACTGAAACAAAAAAAATCTGTTTTTTAGAGTTGCCAGGCCAGAGAAAAATGTTTTACAATAAAATAAAATTTGAGAAGGCAAACCAGGATGCAATAGAAAAAGAGCTTTCCAAGAGAATTGAATTGATTCTGGCAAACACGTTTGAAAAAAAGCCGTTGGTGAGATTCAAACTCGCGGGTTCTCTCGCAAAAGGCATTTCGAACTCGGATGTTTCTCTGGCGGAGTTTGAAAAAAAATTTTCAGAAAAAGCAATTCTTTCAATTTCAAAAAATTTTGATTCAGAATCATTCAAAACTAGGCTTGCGGAACTGCGCAGTGCCCAGCAGGAAAAAAAATCGCTCTCGGAAATGAGTTTAGAGCTCTTGGAAAAGCACTTGGATGAAACAGAATTTGGAAAAAATTTTTCAATTCACGATCTTCTCGAATTATTCGAGTCAGGAGAGAATGACAAGGCCCTGGAATTGATTCTCCTGGCTTCCCAGAAAAGGAAAATATAATATATTACTTTTGCGTTTATTACTTTCATGAAAGAAAAAATAATTCTACTCTCCTTTCTTATTATTTTTGGGGCTTTGGCTTCGGCCCAGTTCCAGGGAATACTAATAGTAAACGAGTCCGCAAAGGAATGCGCGCCATACTGGCTGGGTAATGATTGCACGATTTGTCAAGTTCCGGAAGGCTGGGATACAACTTCAGAATGCCCTGAAGGTTACTCCCTAGTAGAGATTGAAATGGATTGCAGTACAGTAGCAAGCAGGCACTGCCTTTGTGATATTCCCCAAGGCCCTGAAAACTGCAGAAACTTTGAAATAATTGTCAATTCCTCAAAAAAGCAGTGCAGTGCAGTGGAAGACATTACAGCTTGTACAGATATTCCCGAATCATGGGAGAGAAGGCCAGTAGGCGTTAGTGTAACAGAATGGGTTTGCCCTGAAAATTATTCTCTTATTTTTGCCTGTCCCTCAGATAGTGGTTTTGAACCCCCGCCAATAGTTCCTAATGGAAATGGGGGCAATGGCAGTGGAAGAGACCCCACAGAACCAATTTTTGATTATTGGCCGACACTCGCAATATTCGCGGTTTTTTTCGCTGCATTATTTGTTGTAATGGTATTCTGGAAAAAAATAAACCTTGGCAAGAAAGGTGCTTCAAAATGACTCCTGAAACAACACTCGCTTTTGTGATTATGGCAGCGCTTTTTTCAATAGCAATTGCAATAGCCAAAAGAATTCAAATTTCAAAATTAAGCCCGGGAAACGAAAAAATGCAGGAAATCGCAGGGCTGATCCACAAAGGCTCCCTGACTTTTTTGAGCAGGCAATACAGGTATCTCATGGTTTTTATTGTAATACTTGGGGTAATAATCCTGGCTTTTTTTGGGCCAAACTCTGCATTTGGCTTTGTTCTCGGAGCAATACTTTCCGCGCTTGCAGGCAACATTGGTTTGCGGACAGCGACAATAGCCAATGTTCGCACAGCAGAAGCCCTTAAAACAAGCCTTGCAAAAGGCTTTGGAGTTGCCTTCAAAAGTGCTACAGTAACAGGCTTTGGGGTAGTGGGACTGGCACTGCTCGGATTAACTTTCTTTTATTTTTTTATATCAACGGAAACAGTCAGTCTTTTCTGCTTTGCCCTTGGAGCATCGAGCATTGCGCTCTTTGCAAGAGTCGGGGGCGGCATTTACACTAAGGCAGCAGATGTTGGAGCAGACTTGGTTGGAAAAGTTGAAGCAGGCCTGCCGGAAGACGACCCAAGGAATCCTGCAGTAATCGCTGACAATGTAGGGGACAATGTGGGTGATTTGGTTGGAATGAGTGCAGACATGTTCCAAAGCTATGTTGCAACAATAGTATCTGCAATAGTGCTCGCTTCAATTGTAATGCCGGAGCTTGTTTTATTGCCCTTTATATTTTGTGCAATTGGAGTTATTGCGAGTTTTGTTGGAACAATTTTTGTGCACCCCAAAAAACAAAAATTGTTTGCTGCAATAGACAGGGGCATGCTTGTCAGTGTTGCAATAATGGTTCTGTTTGCAGCGGCAATTGTTTTCTATGGCATTGCCTCTTTTGAAATCGCAGTCAGCTTTTGTATAGGGCTGCTTGCAATGCTGTTAATAGGCTATTCCACGGAATTAATTACATCCCCTTTCAAGGGCCCGACTGAAACAATTGCAAGAGCGGCACAGAGCGGGGCAGGCACTAATGTGATTGCTGGCTTGAGCCTTGGAATGCTTTCAACTGCAATGCCCCTTACAATAGTGGTTGTTACAATGCTCCTTGCATTTTATGCTGCAGGGTTTTACGGCATTGCAATTGCTGTTGTAGGACTGCTAAGTGTTCTTGCGTTGAACCTTAGTGCAGACACTTACGGGAGCATTTCAGACAATGCAGAGGGCATTGCAGAGATGTCTGGATTGGGGGAAACAGTGAGAGTACGGGCTGAAAGGCTGGATGCGGTTGGAAACAGCACTGCTGCAATTGGAAAGGGATTTGCAATAAGCTCTGCAGCTTTAACTGCCTTGGTTTTGTTTGTTGTTTTTGTTGAATTAACTGGAATAAAAAGCATTCAAATAACAGACCCTGTTGTAATGTCCGGGTTTCTGATCGGCGCTCTAATCCCTTTTTTGTTTAGCGCGCTCACAATGCGTTCTGTTGGAGTGGCAGCAAATAAAATGGTTGAAGAGGTAAGGCGCCAATTTAAGCAAATTCCCGGGCTTCTTGAGGGAAAAGCCAAGGCAGACTATGAAAAATGCATTGGAATAAGCACAGAAGCAGCTCTCAATGAAATGATAGCGCCTTCTTTGCTCGCGCTTATACTCCCTATATTGTTTGCTTTATTGTTTGGGTTGCCTGCACTCGGAAGTTTTTTAGTTGGAGCCACAATAACAGGATTTTTGCTTGCTGTTTTTATGGTTAATGCAGGCACTGGCTGGGACAATGCAAAAAAGTTCATAAAAGCAGGCCACTTTGGAGGGAAAAAAAGCGAGGCATACAAGGCAGCTGTTGTGGGAGACACTGTGGGCGATCCATTTAAGGACACGGCAGGCCCGTCATTAGGCATACTGATAAAAGTAATGATTGTTGTTTCGCTTGTTGCAGTAACGTTATTTTTATAAATGAGGAAAACCTTAGTATATGGGAGTTTTTATGCCAAAACTGAAAAAAACAAAACAGCCAAAACTTGTTGTTAGGGACAAGGGCAAGAAAAACATGTTCTGGCCAAGCCCGGAAATGAAGAAACGCGCTTGGATTTCAGATAAGGGAATTTATGATGCAGCCGCTGATAACCCCCTGGCTTTTTGGGAGAACAGGGCAAGGGAAGGAATCTCATGGTTCAAGGAATGGAATAAGGTTTACGAGGCAAAACCGCCTTATTTCAAGTGGTTTGTCGGGGCAACACTCAATGCAAGCTATAACTGCCTTGACAGGCATGTTGAAGCAGGCAATGGAAATGATGTTGCACTGATTTGGGAGCCCGAGCCTGTTGATGAAGAGCCAAGGGTTTTTACTTACAGCATGCTTTTGGAGCAGGTTTCAAAATTTGCAAATGTACTCAAAAGCCTCGGAGTGAGAAAAGGAGACAGGGTAGGCATATATCTTCCAATGCTGCCTGAAGTGCATATTGCAATGCTTGCCTGTGCGCGAATCGGAGCAATGCACAGCGTTGTTTTCAGTGCTTTCAGCCCAGAATCACTGAAAAAGCGCTTAATAGATGCAGAGGCAAAAGTTTTGATTATATCTGACGGTTATTACAGAAGAGGCAAAAAAATTACCCTAAAAGAGCGTGTTGACCCTATTCTTGGGGAAACAAAAGTGCGCAATGTTGTTGTAGTAAAGAGATTCAAGGAAGCAATTGAACTGCAGCAGGGCAGAGACCTGTGGTGGCAGGATTTAATTGTAAATGCTTCCCCTGATTGTGCGCCCGAGCAAATGGATTCTGAATCAACACTTTTCATACTTTATACAAGCGGAACAACAGGCAAGCCAAAAGGAATTCTTCATGACACAGGCGGCTATTTAACGCAAGCTTATTGGACTTCAAAACTAAACTTTGATTTGCATCCGGGAGAATTAATATGGTGCACTGCAGACATTGGATGGATTACAGGGCACACTTATACCTGCTATGGCCCTTACTCTCTTGGGGTAAAAACCCTGATTTATGAGGGAGCCCCGGACTTTCCAAAAGAAGACAGGTTCTGGGAAATAGTTGAAAAATACAGGGTAACTGTTTTTTACACTGCGCCCACAGCAATACGAATGTTTGCCAAAATAGGGGCAAAACACCTCAAAAAACATGATTTGAGCAGCATTCGCATTCTTGGAACTGTAGGCGAGCCAATTGACGAGGCAGCATGGATGTGGTATTTTGAAAACGTTGGAAACTCAAATTGCCCAGTTATTGACACTTGGTGGCAGACAGAAACAGGGGGAACACTAATAAATGCATTGCCCGGAATAGGGCCGTTTATACCTACTGTTGCGGGCAAAAGCTTTCCCGGAACAAAACACATTCTTTTGGATGAGGAAGGCAAAGAAGTTCATGGAGACTCTGGAGGTTATCTTGTTCAACTGCCTCCTTTTGCGCCTGGAATGCTGCGCGGAGTCTACAAAAATCCTGCAAAATATTTAGAGGAATACTGGGGCCACTACGGAAAGGAAATTTATTACACGAGCGACGGCGCGCGATATGAGAATGGTTTTTTCAGAATTACTGGCAGGGTTGACGATGTAATGAAAGTAGCCGGGCACAGGTTGTCTACAGCAGAGGTGGAGAATGCAATTGAAAACCATGCTTTTGTTTCAGAGTGTGCAGTGGTTCCAATGGAAGACTCCATAAAAGGGCATGTTCCAGTAGCATTCGTTGTCCTAAAAAAATCCGAGCCTTCAGAGCATTTAGAGCATGAGCTAGTGCAGGAGGTTGTCAAGGCAATAGGCCCAACTGCAAAGCCGAAGGAAATATTGTTTGTTGATGATCTCCCTAAAACAAGAAGCGGAAAAATAATGCGCAGGCTCTTGAGAAAAATGCTTGCAAAGAAAGAGGTTGGGGACACGACAACGCTTCAAAACCCAGAGTCAGTGGAACACCTGCAGAAGGCAGTAAGGGACTTTTTGCATTCCGACCACTAGGTTTTTATAATGGAAAAAAGGAAGCTTGTTTTTTTCCTGTTTGCTGTGCTGGCCCTAATGTGCATTCCTCTTCTAGCGCTTTTCCTGCAGGGCGCTGTTCTTGCAGTGCCTGTTTTTATTCTCTGCTTTTTTGTCCTGACACTTTTGCGAAGCAGGCTCAAATACTTTTTTGCTCTTGCTCTGGGCATGCTCCTGCCACTCGCAATACTTTATTACCTGCAATTTTCATTTCAAGCTTTGGCAGAGTCTTTTGGCTTGGCAGGAGCAAGTGTTGACATAGCTCTGTTTTCGAGTTCAGAGCTTTTGCTTAACATTGCATTGGCTGTTGGATCTTCTATACTTGCGTTATTTGCTTTTGCGCAATTCCAAAAAACAGGCCATTTTAGGCGCTCTGAGCCCGCTTATTTTTTTGCTGCCCTTGGCGCCTGCTTTCTTGCAGCGATTTTTGCACTTTGGTTTTTAGCAATACTCGCACAGGCTTTTCTTGTTTTGGCAACTTTCTACGCTGCTCCATTCTGAAACTGTGGGTTTCTTTCCAATTCAAACTAATTTGTTTTCCTGGTTTGTTTCCCGTTCAATCCACTTAGCGTAAGGCTTGGCAATCTGCCCTGCATTGAAGAATTCTATTGCAGGTATCTCATAACTGTGCAGTTTCCTGGTTTCTTTTATTACTGTTTCAATATTCTTTTCCTGTGTTTTAAGCAAAAGCAGTGTTTCATCCGCTGACTCGATTTTGTTGTTCCACCAGTATTTGGATTGAATGCCGCTTAAAATATTGGCGCAGGCAACAAGCCTTTTTTCAAGCAAAGCATCTGCAATTTTTTCGGCTTCTTCAGTGTCTTTGCATACAATAAAACCAATGGAAATCATGGATAGTAGCTATTTGTTATTGAATTATTTTATAAACACTATTTTTCCAATTCATTTATGATTAAGGCTATTGTTTTTGATTTGGACAACACTCTTATTGATTTCATGAAAATGAAGGAGCTTTGCTGTGAAGCGTCAGTAACAGCAATGGTCGAGGCAGGGCTTCCGCTGGACAGGAACACTGCTTTGGAAAAGCTTATGCGGTTGTACTGGAAGCAGGGAATTGAAAGCCA
>JAFGEM010000085.1 GCA_016931555.1 Candidatus Iainarchaeum sp.
GGTTTTTTTTTGCGTGAGAAAAGCGTTGGTGCAATAGTTTTCACAAAAAAAGATTTTGAAACAAATTTTTTGCTGCTCCACTATACTACTGGGCACTGGGATTTTCCCAAAGGCCATGTTGAAAGCAATGAGACAGAGGAAGAAACACTGTGGAGGGAATTTGAAGAGGAAACAGGAATTGCAAAAGAACAGACAAATCTTTTCCCAAATTTTAGGGAGCGCATAACCTATTTCTACAAAAAACAGGAGCAGGCTGTTTTCAAGGAAGTAATATTTTATCTCGTTGAATCTAAAACAGATAAAGTAAAGCTCTCTCCCGAGCACACAGAGTTTTTGTGGCTGCCTTTTGAAAGAGCAGTCAAGCGGGCAACGTTTGAAAACACGCGCGAAATCCTAAAAAAAGCCCACAGTGTTTTGAGCCAAAAAGCATTGGGGGAAAATCAATAATTTTTTTTCCTGAGCAGGTTGTTTTTTGCCCCCAAGTGCTTTATAACGCTTTCAGCGTTCTGTGTTCCGCGCAAGAGTGCTTTGGAAACTGTTTTCCCGCGTATTATTGCTGCGAGAAACCCTGAATTGAATGCATCGCCGCATCCCGCGGAATCAACAACTTTTGCTTTGCGTGCCCTTTGCCTGTAAAACTTTTTTCCGTCAAATGCAATGCTTCCTTCTTTGCCGAGCGTTATTATTACAAGCGGCACGATTTTCTGCAGGCTTTTGAGGTTTTGCTTTACATTGCTTTTTTTTGTGAGCATTTCCGCCTCAATTTTGTTAAGCGAAATTATTGTTGTTCTCTTGAGCAATGGCCTGAGCAGTTTTAATCCCTGCTTTAGCTCGCTTTTTCCCGGGTTCCACATTACGAGTGTTGAATTGTTGTTTGCAAATTCAAAAATTTTTTTCAGGATTTTTGGCTTGGAGTGAAAGCTGCTCACATAAAACCACCCTGCTTTTTTCAGCAAGCCCCATTTTATCCGGCTCTCCTTTTCCAAGTGTGTTGTTGCGCCGCCGAACGTGAGTATTATTCTGTCTCCCCCGAATCCAGTGAGTATTGCGCTGTACGCTGTTTTGAATTTTTTGAGTGTTACAATTCCCGAACAGTCTACCTTCTCCTTCTTCAGCTCGTGCAATATTCGTTTTGCGTTATCGTCTTTTCCGATTGCGGCTACAATCCCTGTTTTCAATCCGAGCCGTGCGAATCCGACTGCCGTGTTTGTTGCTCCCCCACCTGTTGCAAAAAAAATTTTGTTGACTTCGATTTTGCTTCCGGATGCTAGGCAAAGTTTTTTTCCCTTCAAGTGCTCTCGGGAAAGGTGTATGAATACATCGAGAGTCGCGTTTCCTATTGAGACAACGTCAAGCAACAGCATCACTGCAAAATTATTGTCTCTTCTGGTTAAAATGCTTTTCGGGATTAGCTTTTTATTCTAGAAGATATATTATCAATACTTATGGCAAGCTCTTTTCCGGGCATAGACACATCTCATTTGACTGCAATGACTGATGATTTCGGATTGTTTCAGCATGCGCGGTTTGAAAAGCCGAATAAAAGCACGGGCTATGCCCTTGATGACAATGCGCGCGCATTGATTGTTGCGCTTGAGCTGGGCGAATATTCTTTGGCTGAAAAATATTTGGGCTTCATAAAATTCTGCCAGGCGCGCTCTGGCCTGTTTCACAACAAGATTACCTGGAGAAAGCGGAAGAGGCATGCGGCAGACCACGGCGATTGTTTCGGGCGTGTTGTCTGGGCTTGCGGGCATGCGATGCAGTCAAAGGCGCCGAAAGCCATGAAAAAAGAGTGTAAAAAGATTTTTTCTAAAGCCAAAAGATTTTTTCCCTTAGTTGAGGATGCAAAAACAATGTCCCTGTGCCTTTTGGGGTGTGTGAATTATTACAGGGCGCGCGCCTCGCCAAAAAAAATGCTGCGGCGTTATATAAATGATTTTGGGAACAGGATTGTTGAAAAGTTTGAGGCAAACGCATCTAAGGCCTGGCTTTGGTTTGAGCATATGCTTAGCTATTGCAATGCAAAGATACCTCAGGCATTGTTTGAAGCCTACAGGGTTACTAACAACAAGCGCTTTTTGAAGACAGCTCTTGTTTCATTTGATTTTTTGGTTAAAAAAACATTCCTCAAAAAATGTTTTGTTCCAATTGGCCAGGCAGGCTGGTGCAGGCCGAATGGAATGCGTGCTTTGTTTGACCAGCAGCCGATTGAGGCAGCTACAATGACAGAGGCCGCTGTTTCAGCTTACCTTGCAACGGGAAACCCCAAATTCCAAAAAATTGCCAAAAATTCTTTTGGCTGGTTTTTCGGAAACAATCTTACAAAAGAAACAGTTTACAACCCCAAGAATGGAGGCGTATTCGACGGGATTGCTGCAAACACAATAAACGAGAATCAGGGGGCAGAATCCGTTGTTTCATATTTAATTGCACGCGTTGAGCTTGCAAAGGCACTGGGAAAAACAATTAAATAAAAATTTTCAAGGTTCCTGCTTTTTCGGCTTTCAGAATTCTTTGGGAAAACAATTAAATAAAGGAATTCACTTCTTATTTCCATGCCAGAGCTTAGAAAGGATTATTTGCGCAACCGCTGGGTAATAATTGTTCCGGAGCGCTCTAAAAGGCCCAGGGACTTCAGGCAAAAGCCAGAGAAGGAATCCCCTGAAACAAGGAAAAAATGCCCTTTTTGCCCGGGCAAAGAGCATTTGACTCCTCCGGAAATAACCCGCATTGAGGGCAGGGGCAAATGGGAGATGCGTGTTTTTCCAAACAAGTTTCCCGCAGTAAACACTGAAGGAGACTCGGAAATAAAGCAGTCGGATTCTTTTTTCACATATTCTTATGCCTATGGCTATCACGAGGTTGTTGTTGAAAGCCCAAAGCATGGTGCGCTAATGGCCGACTTTACGCCAAACAGGATAAGGGATGCGCTAAAGCTTTACAATAAGAGAATAAAATCCCTTACAACAGATCCAAAGATAAAGCATGTTTCAGTATTCAAGAATGAAGGCTCTGCTTCAGGGGCTTCTATTGCACATACCCATACACAGATAATTGCATACAGCAAGCTTGCTGAGACAGTGGACAATGAAGAGAATGTTGTAATGGACTGGATGAAAAAGCACGGCAAGTGCCCTTACTGTGAAATTATTGCAGCGGAAGCAAAGAGTCCACGTGCGGTAATGGAAAACAAGACTGCGGTTGCAATTGCCCCTTATGCTTCCCGCTTTCCTTTTGAGGTAAAGATTTTTCCCAAGCGCCATGTTAACTCAATAACAGAGTTTTCCAATGCCGAGCTCATGGATTTTGCAAAGATTTTGAAGAGGATTTTCTCAAAACTCAAGTCATTGAACGCTTCTTACAACATGTACTTGCACAATGCTTCGCTTGGAAAGGAGTTGCATTGCCACATTAAAATTAATCCGCGCCTTGTTCCTTGGGGGGGCTTTGAGTATGCAACAGGCTGCATAATAAATACTGTGCCGCCTGAGAAAGCTGCAGAGTTTTACCGCTCAAAAAACTAGTTTGTTACATTGCAGTCTGAACTCGTGTTTCCCGAATACAGCACTAATCCTTTATCCTCAGTGCAGAATTGGTAATTGTTATTCTCTAATTCGCAGTAAATGAACTTGTAATGCATGTCAACAAATTCCGGCGTATTTATTACTTCAAAAACCTGGCCCCTAAAGGGATTATCTGTAAATACCTCCTGCCACCACCAAATGTTTTTTCCGTATGTAGTATTAATTGGCTGGTATATTTTCCTGCCCTCTAAATTCGGGCTCACTAGCCAGACGCTTCCTCCGGGTTGCGGGGAAGTTTCGCCCAAATTCTTTACTGACAAAAAGAATGTAAATTTTTTAAAATGCGGGCTGTAGTTGCAGTAGCGGAGAATTGTTTCTGTTTCCAGGTCAAATGCCTTGTAACCGCATTCAACTGCATTTTCTTTTATTGGCTCGTAAAGGCAGTCCCCCTGAATGCATTCGCCGTTTCCAAGAAGCGTTGTATCCATGCACTTGTCAGGGCATACAACACCTTCACACAGGTCTTGGCAGGAATCTACTTTTGTAAATCCCTCTGGCATGCACGATGTTGGAAACTCAAGGCAATTGCCCATTGCATCAACACCGTATGTTAGCACCTGCTCGCAAACTTCGCCGTTCCCATTTCCATTGGGCGTGTCAGTGCATCCCGCTAGAAAAATTGCTAGAATAAGTATTGGAAAAAATATTTTTGCTTTCATGTATTTTTACATTTGGGGGTTTTAGAATAAAAGCTTAACCGTTTTTTTCATTCAAGCAGTTTTAGCATTTTTTTGTGCAGGACTTCGTTGCTTGCTATAATTCCTGTGGTTTCAAACAGATTTATCGGCTTTCCTTTTTTGTCAGTAATTTTTGCCTTTGCCTCCGCTGCAATTATTGTGCCCGCTGCAATGTCAACAACTTTTGTCTGCGCTGTGCAAATATATGCGTCATAGCCGCCCTGTGCAAGATAGCAGAGGCCGAGAGAGCCCAATCCAAAGTCTCTTGTCCTATATGCTGCTTCCTGTATTTTGTCAAGCCTTTTTTTGTCATTGCCTTCAATTTTTCCCGCGTCAATGTATACCATTGCATCGGCTATTTCCCTTGTTTGGGCAACACTTATTTTTTCGTTGTTCAGGAAACTGCCCTTTCCTTTTTCCGCGGTGTAAAGCCTTTTTGTTGAAGGGTCAAACACTACGCCCAAAATAATTTCTTTTTTTTTGCCAGTGCAATGGAAACCGTGAAAAGGGGAATTTTTCTGAAATAGTTTTTTGTCCCATCCAAAGGGTCAATAATCCATGTAACTTCAGAGCCCTTTTCCTTGGGTTTTGATTCCTCGGAAAGAATGTTATGGCCTGGAAATTCTGATTCAATTATTTCAATAATTTCTTTTTCAGATGCAAGGTCGGCGTTAGTGGCGACGTCTTGCCGATCCTTTACTTTGATGACGCTTTCGGATTCAAGGTTATTCAAAAGAATTTTTCCAGCCTCTTTTGCAGCATTGATTGCAGTACTGAGTTCCTTTGCCTGTTCCATTTTTTCTCCCTGGGCTAGTTTAAAGAGTCAAGATTAACGCACAATTGGTCTTTCCAGATCATTTCGGGATAGCTTTCCAGCATTTTTCTCACATACTCTTTTCTTTTATCGTATGTTTTTTGGTCTTTGGCTTCAAATTTGACTGTAATATAGGGGCCGTTCTGCGAGTATCTGAATACGATCATTCCGTCGTCAAAATCTGCCCTTACCCCGTCATCGTTTGGTATGACATTTTTGTCAGTGATTTTTGCGTTTGGAAAATCTTTTTTGAATTTAACTGAGACCTCGCTTACAACGCGGATTTTTTTGTCGTCTGGGCAGCCTATCTTTATTTCCGGAGAGGAAATGTATTTTGGAAAACTCTCGTACAACTGGCTCAAGGATTGTTTTTTTTCAGACAGGTATTCCATTAGCCGCAGTGCCGCATATGATCCATCATCATGCCCGTATGCGTTTTCATTGAAGAAAAAGTGCCCTGAAAGCTCTCCGCCGAACGCAGCGTTTTCCTCTGCAATTTTGGATTTAATGAATGCGTGCCCAGTCAGCCACATTATTGGAATGCCCCCATTTTTGTCAATTACTTTTTTTACTACCTGCGAACAAAGAGTGTTGTAAATTATTTTGGATTTGGGAAACCTTTCAATTATTCCTTTTGCAAAAATAGCTACAAGCACGTCATTCCATAGGATATTGCCTTTTTCATCGACTGTTCCAATTCGGTCTCCGTCGCCGTCAAATGCAAGCCCAAAATCTGCTTTTTCTTTTAGAACTGTTTTTGCAAGCTCTTTCATGAACTTTTCATCTGTTGGATCTGGCGTGCCTGCTGGAAATGCGCCGTCAACATTGTCTCTTTTGCAGATTACTTTGCAGCCTGCCCTTTCAAGCAATTCAGGCACAAACATTGCAGGTGTTCCATGGCGGAAATCAACGACTACTTTGAACTTTTTCTTGAGCGCCACTCTTTTCAAAACATCTTGGATATAATCCTCTTTAATGTCTGCTTTTGCAATTTTTCCCTTTTCTTCGGCCTTAAAAAATTTTCCGGATTCCGCAGTTTTTCTTATTTCCTGCACTTCTTCTATTTCAGTGGTTCGCGAAAAGCCAATGCACAGCTTGAATCCATTAAAGTTGCGCGGGTTGTGGGATGCAGTAATCATTACTCCCCCGTTTGTCTGAAACCTGTATTGGCCATAGTACACCATTTGGGTCATAACCTGCCCAAGATCTGTTACATCAATGCCCATTTCAACAAGGCTTTTAGTAAATGCTTTTTGGAATTTTTCCCCGCTCAGCCTGCAGTCTCTTCCTATTACAGCCTGCCTTATTTTTCTTCTGCGCAAAAAAGTTCCGAATGCTTTGCCAATAGCCTCAACCTGTTCAGTATCCAATTGGTCGGGAACAATACCCCTAATATCATAGTTTCTAAACATTAGCCTGTCTAATTTTACCATAAAAAAACCCATAAAATTTTGGGTAAAAGGTTAAATTAAGCCTTTTGGAACAAAAATCATAGTATTGCAAGTTGCAAATAATGTTTGTTTGGTGCAGAAGCCTTAAAAACAATTGCGGGATAATTATTTTGGTGAATCTGCATGGTTAGAATTGCAATAAATGGCTTTGGAAGGATTGGGAGAAATACTTTTCGGCTTGCATTTGGAAACAAGAAAGTCGATGTTGTTGCTGTAAATGATTTGGGCGATGTAAAGACTCTTGCGCACCTGCTGAAGCATGATTCTGTTCACGGGGCCTTTAATGCTAATGTTGGAGTGAGGGACAGTGACTTGGTTGTTAATGGAAAAAGAATAAAGGTTTTGTGCGAGAAAGATCCTTCGCGCCTGCCTTGGGAAAGGCTTGGTGTTGATGTTGTTATAGAGAGCACCGGAGTTTTCCGTACAATGGATTCTGCTTCAAAGCACTTGCACGGCGGGGCAAAAAAGGTTATAGTGAGTGCGCCGTGCAAGGACAATTGCCCGACTTTTGTTTTGGGTGTTAATGAGACTGAGTATAAAAAAGAGCAGAGGGTTGTTTCAATGGCTTCCTGCACTACAAATTGCTTGGCTCCTATGGCAAAGGTTTTGAATGAGGCTTTTGGCATTGAAGAGGGCTTTATGACTACTATCCATGCTTATACGAATGACCAGAGCATTCTTGATTTGCCTCACAGTGACCTGAGGCGTGCGCGGACAGCGGCACAGAATATTATTCCCACTACTACGGGCGCTGCAAAGGCACTTGGTTTAGTGCTTCCTGAATTGAATAACAAGCTTGATGGCATTGCAGTGCGCGTGCCTGTTGCAGATGGAAGCATAACTGATTTGGTTGTCAAACTGGAAACAGAGGCATCGTCTGAACAGATAAATGCTGCCTTCAAAAAAGCTTCGCTTGGCGCTTTAAAGGGAATTCTCGAGTATTCAGAGGAGCCTCTTGTGAGCACTGACATTGTCGGAAATTTGCACAGCTGTGTTTTTGATTCCCTTGAAACAAAAACAATTGGAAACATGATAAAAGTCCTTGGCTGGTATGACAATGAAATGGGTTATTCGCAGAGGCTCGTTGACTTGGTTGATTACATAGCAAAAAAATAATATTTTGCCTTGGGCATGGAAGGCAATTGGTGCATTGCAAATAACTTTTTTTTTGTGCGGGCAGAGAAAGTAATTTAATCTCTTTTGGCGTTTCTAATACCGGTGGCAATGAAGTATAAGTCGATTCTCTCTGAGGAAATTTCTGGCAAAACTCTTATTGTAAGAATTGGAATTGATTCTCCTATAGAGAACAATCAGCTGGTTGTTTCCTCAAGAATTAGGGATGCTGCCCAGACAGTAAAGGAGCTTGCGGGCAAGGGAGCAAAGCTCGTGCTTTTGGCTCATCAGGGCAGAAAAGGCAAAAAGAATTTTGTTTCATTGGAGCAGCACTGGAGAGAGCTTGCAAAAATGTCTGGAAAGCCAGTTGTTTTTTGCCCGTGGCACGAGGATTTTGAACAGGTTATAAAGGGCCTTGGGCGCGGAGAAGCTGTTTTGCTTGACAACACTCGCTTCAAGGACAACGAGACAAGCGACAAGACTCCTGAGGACCACTCTCTTGACGGCTGGATTCAGAGGATTGCCCCGCTTGCGGATTTTTTTGTGCAGGATTCTTTAAGTGTTTGCCATAGGAGCCATGCGTCTGTTGTTGGATTTGCCCCTTTGATGAAATGCTTTGCCGGGCCCTCTCTTGAAAGGGAGTTAAAGGCTTTGGCAACACTTGAAAAAACCAAGCGCAGGCTCTTTATTCTTGGGGGGGCAAAAATCGAGGATTCCCTTAATTTAATGGGGGCGCTATTGAAGCGCAAGCGTGCGCACGCAATTATAACTGGCGGGCTTTTAGGGGAGCTGTTCATAAAATCCGAGTCAATAAGCCTCGGGGCAAAAGACGGTTTTTTTGCAGAAAAAGGCCTTGAAAAGCTTGTTCCCAAAGCGGGCAGGCTCCTGCAGAAATATCCCAAGCAAATTTTTGTTCCGGCAGATGTTGCTGTTGATGCCTCCGGCAAGCGCAGCGAAGTAATGGTTGTGGAACTGCCGAGCAATTATGAATCTTTTGACATTGGATTTGAAACAATAAAGCTTGTAAAGCGCCAGATTTCAGTTGCAGATTTTGTTGTTTTCAACGGGCCTCTTGGAGTGTATGAAAAAAACGGCTTTGAAAAGGGAACTCGGGAAACATTTTTCATGCTCACAGCAACCAAGGTTAAATGCATTATAGGCGGCGGCGACACAGAGTCTGCGCTTGAAGCACTCGGTTTTTCGCATTCAGAATTTTTTCATGTTTCCCTTGCAGGCAAGGCACTGCTCCAATACATTGCCGGAGAGGAATTGCCGGGTTTAAAAATTTTAGAGTGATTTGTTTGGGTTATTTTTTGAAAAAACAGAATCTGATTCCCTATCTCGCGCATTTGAATAAAAAATACCAGGTTTTTGTCCCCGCAAAAAATCATAATGGGGCAACATGCTTTGAAGAGTTTTCCGGGCAGGAACTTTGCCTCAAAGAGCGTACTCTGTACTCTGTGAAAGATCTTTATCTTCCGAACAAGGAGCGGGAATTTTTTTTCGAGAAAAAGCACGGTTCCTGCAAAATACATGAGACAATAAAGCACAGGCCGCGCATTGTTTTTGGAGTGCGTTCCTGTGATTTGCATGCATTGAATGTTTTGGACAAGCTTTTTTTGGAATTCTATGGTTACGATCCATTGTACAAAAACAAGCGCAACACATCTCTCGTTATTGGCTTGTCCTGTTCGGAACCGTGTGAAACAGGCTTTTGCGCAAGCATGGGAACAAACAAGCCTGATTTTTTTGACCTGTTTTTTTGGGAGAAAAAAGACGGTTATTTTGTTGAAATTGGCTCTCCCTCCTGGGAAAAACTTTACCACAAAAAATTTTTTGAGGAGACAGAGGAAAAAAAGGGCACGCCAATTGAAGATTGCAAATTGGAGCTGAATACAGCAGATCTTGAGGATATTCTTGAAAAGAATTTTGAGCATGGAATCTGGAATTCGGAATCCAAGCGCTGTTTGAGCTGTTCTTCCTGCACTGAAATATGCCCCACCTGCCATTGCTTTACTGTTGAAGACAATTTTTTGCTTGATGACTCGGGAACAGAGCGTTATAGGGAATGGGCTTCCTGCCAGCTCCAGAGGTTCACAAAGATTCACGGGGCAATATTGCGCGCCTCAAGGAAATCGCGGTTGCGCCAGTTTGTAATGCACAAGCTCTCTTATTTCAAGCAGCAGCACAATGTGCACTTGTGTGTCGGCTGCGGCCGCTGCATTCAGGTTTGCCCGGTTAAAATAAGCTTGGTTGATATTGCCGAGAAAATAAGGGGTGAGGGCAATGCATGAGTATGAGGCTCCGTTGAAGCCCGAGCTTGCGGAAATAATCAAAGTAAAAAGTGAAACTCCGAGCATAAAAACTTTCGACGTGAGATTTGTTGACAAAAAACTGCAAAAGCAATTTGCTTTTTTGCCGGGAAAGTTTGTTATGGTCAGTGTTTTTGGCTATGGTGAAATGCCAATCAGCATTTCCTCAAGCCCGTTTGAAAAGGAATTCATTCAACTGACTGTTAACGCAGTTGGAAACATTTCCAATGCAATGCACAGGCTGAAAAAAGGTGATTTGATTGGATTGCGCGGCCCTTTTGGAAGAGGCTATCTTTTGCAGAGGTTTCGCAGGAAAAACATTGTTTTCTTTTCCGGTGGATGCGGGTTAGCGTCAATACGTTCCGCAGTTCTTGCCGCCCTGGCAAAGAAAGACATGTTTGGAGATATTTTTCTTTTCCATGGCTGCAAGTCTTCCAAAGAGCTCTTGTTTGGAAAGGAAATAGCGAATTGGGAGCGCAGAAATTCGCTCAATGCCTGTGTTTCAGTTGATATCCCTGAAAAGGGCTGGAAAGGGCACACAGGATTTGTAACTGACCTGATTGAAAAAAAGCCTTTGCCTGTTGAAAATACAGTTGTTTTAATGTGCGGGCCCCCTGTAATGGTCAAAATTGCAATCCAAAAATTTAAGGACCTTGGCTTTAAGCCAGAGCAGATTTATGCCTCGCTTGAACGGCTCATGCATTGCGGCGTTGGAAAGTGCGGGCACTGCAATATTGGCAGGGAATATGTTTGTGTTCATGGGCCGGTTTTCAGCGGCAGTCAGATTGAAAAAATGCATTTGGAGGAGGGATAATGCCGGGGGCATTGCTTGAAAAGCAGTTAAAGTTCCTGTTAAAGTCCAAGGCAGCAGCAGTAAAAACTCTTGCTGTGTTTGAAAGGGAAA
>JAFGEM010000086.1 GCA_016931555.1 Candidatus Iainarchaeum sp.
AAGCATTGAAATAGGATATGAAGAGAAAGAAGGCAGGAAAATAATCAAAGAAATAAAGCATATTGAAAAGCAAAATATTCCATTGAACATTGCCGCAGTTGACATTGAAACATACGCCCCCGGCAGGTTTAGCGTGCCGGAGAAAGACCCAATAATAATGATTTCCTATGCCTCTTCCAAAGAAAAAATTGTTTTTGCGGCAAGCAAAAAATGCAGCAAAGAAAAATGCAGGGCATTTGAAAACGAAAAAGAAATGCTTGCTGCGTTCATAAAATTCCTCAAGGAAAAAAAGCTTGATGTGATTGTAACATACAACGGAGACAACTTTGACTTTCCCTATTTTAAGGAGCGCTGCAAAAAACTTGGTTTGGAATTTAACATTGGGTTTGGAGAAACAGGCGCAATAATAAAAAAGCGCGGAATAATGGACAAAAGCGCCAGCTTCAAGGCAGTCCAGCACATTGACGCATTTCAAATGTTAAGGACTCTTTCAAGGTTCACTGTAGTAAGCCTTGTAAAATATGATCTGGAGAGCGTTGTGCAGCGGCTTTACGGTTACGAGAAAAAAAAGATTGGGCCAGAGGCAATTAACAGCACATGGGAAACGGGAAAGGGAATGGATGAATTAGTGAAATACAATTTAGAGGATTCCGATTACACTTTGAGAATCGCGCTTGATTATTTCCAGCTTGTCTCGGAATTCTGCGTCCTTGTAAAGCAGAATCTTTTTGATGTTTCAAGGGCAAGCGCCTCCCAGCTTGTTGAAGCCCTTTTAATGCGCGAGGCTTTTCTGCGAAAAGAAATTGTTCCCAACAAGCCAAGCGAAACAAGCGTAACCCAGAGGCTAACCCAAAGAATAAAAGGAGGATATGTGAAAGAGCCGATTTCGGGGCTTCATGAAAACATTGCAGTAGTCGATTTTCGCTCGCTTTACCCAAGCGTAATAATTGCGCACAACACAAGCCCCGAAACCTTAAACTGCGCGCATGAGGAATGCAAATCAGGAAAAAACGTGAGCCCGAACAAAGACTGGTTCTGTGAAAAGGGAAAAGGGTTTTTTCCAACAGTGCTGGAAAAAATTTTGAACACAAGGATTGAAATCAAGAAAAAAATCAAAAAAATTTCCCGTGAATCCAAGGAATTCAGGGAACTCAATGCGCGGCAGCTTGCACTAAAAATTTTGCTCAACTCGCACTATGGTTATCTTGCTTTTTCGCGCGCGCGCTGGTACAGCAGGGAATCTGCAGCGGCAATAACTGCCTGGAGCAGGCACTATGTTCAGGAGGTAGCGCAGAAAGCAGAGAAAACGGGATTCAGCGTTTTATATGGGGACACAGACAGCGCATTTTTGAAAATCCCGAAAACAAAATCTCAGGAAGACGTAAAAAATTTTATTGAAAAAATCAACTCCCAATTGCCGGGTGCAATGGAATTGGAATTGGAAGGTTTTTTTAAGCGCGGGATTTTTGTCACAAAGAGAGAAGGGACAGGCGCTGCAAAAAAAAGATATGCGCTCATTGATTTTGAGGATAAATTAAAGATTGTCGGGTTTGAGTATGTGAGGAGGGACTGGTCGCGGATTGCAAAGGAAACCCAGAGAAATGTAATTGCAAGCGTTCTCAAGGAGGGCAAGCCCGAAAAAGCAATTAAAATTATCAGGAAAACTATCTCTGATTTGAAAGCAGGAAAAACTCCTAAGATGGATTTGGTTATAATGACACAGATTCAAAGGCCTTTGGGGAAATATGAGAGTGTTGGACCGCATGTTGCAGCGGCAAAAAAAGCCGTGCAAAAGGGAAAAGAAATTGGAGTTGGAAGTGTTGTAAGTTATGTTGTCACGCGCGCGGGAGACAGCATTTCAGACAAAGCGCAATTGGAAGAATATGTGAAAGAGGGCAACTACGACGCCGACTACTACATAACACATCAGATTGTGCCTTCAGTAATACACATAATGCGAGAGTTAGGATACACAAAAGACGATTTAATAGAGGGCGGAAAACAGCAGAAATTAGGGGCATTCGGATAGGCTCGAATCAAAAAAGAAACAGGAGCACAAATAACAAAAGCGCTATTCAGGGCAGGAAATTGGGCAATCCTCATAGCCAACACACAACACACCAGAGCCCGCGCATATTTTGCATGTGTTTGGCGCTGTTGAACTCTGGGGCTCTAAAGTCTCAACAGTCAACCGCCCATTGCCCCCGCAGACAATATTGCCATTCACAATAGTTGAGCCTGCTTCAATGTAGATTCCGGAAGACCCCAAGTCCCCATTGTCAGAAACTGTATTTGAACTTACCACTGTATCGCTAGCTGAAACATGTATCCCTGTATCGCCTGCTTCCACAGTGTTTTGCGTGACAACATTGTTGCTGCCGCCTCTAATGTCAATTCCAGTGTAAGAGCCCCCAACAACATGGTTGCCGCCGATAGTAGAGTTGCCAGTAGACCAATTATCTCCGGGCCAGAAAACTATTCCTGTTCTGCCGCCAAATATTTCATTCTCAGAAACAGCCACTGAATCCGAAGAATCTATCTTAACAATTGCTCCCAAGTCAGGCCCTGAAATTTCAAGGTTCCCTGTTATTTTGGTTCCCGGAGCATCAAAGACAACAACAACGGCATTTTCCAAGCTGCCTCCGGAAATAAGCACATTGTCAATTAGGGAATTGTTTGACCCGGATTCAATAGCAACTGCAGTCAAGCCAGGCGAGGTAATGCTGCTGCTCCGGACAATATTGCCTGAACCCCCTGAAACAAGCACTCCTTTTCCATTTGCTACTGAAAGGCCCTCAACAGTATTGCCCGAACCCTCAATTTTTACTGCATACGTTGAAGATGAAAAAGCAGCACAGCCTGAAACAGTTTTGTTGTCGCCTGAAATCAGAATGCCGGGCCAGCCGGAAGAACTGATGGGCGTAAAGCTATTGCAAAGAACACTTGCGGAATCCGTTCCCGAGAGATTAATCCCCGAGTTAACCCCTGTAATCATGCAACCATTTAATTCAAGGTCGGCAGCCGAAGAAACGCCTATGGCTGGGTTTCCGTTTATGCTGTGCCAGGCACAGTCAATTGACACAGGGCCTGTTGCAGTAATGTCAAGGCATACAAAAAAATCAGAAGAAATATTGCCAGACAAAAAATAGTTTCCCGGCTCGCTTATTGTGTATGGGCAGGATTCAATCAAAGTTGCCTGTGTTTCACATGCCCCTAATCCATTGCAGGTGCAGGGCGCTGTGTCACATCCAATGGCATCGTGGCATTGGTTATCTCCCTCAATATCTTCTTCTCCAACAGCAATTGCTTCTTGCCCACAACCATTAACACAGGTTGCTATAAAACAC
>JAFGEM010000087.1 GCA_016931555.1 Candidatus Iainarchaeum sp.
GAAAAAAAGGCACAGACCTCACTCGAGTATTTGCTGTTGATTGCAGGAGTAATTGTTGTGGCAACAATTGTAGGGCTTTATTTAAAGAGCATTCCCCCAAGCGTACAACCTGCAATAGAATGATAAGGTTTATTAATTGAAAAAACAATTAGAAATACAATGAATAAATAAATTGGAGGTAAAGTTATGAATAGAAAAGCACAAGGTGCATTGGAATACCTGTTGATAATCGGCGGAGCAATATTGGTAGCATCAATAGTCATATCACTAATGATGCAGACAGTGAATCCAACGACATGCGCTACACAGGACACTTCACTGGACGCGCTATGCGCAAGATTCCCGACACAAGCAACCTGCCTTACAGGAGACCCTGACGGTGGCTCCGGAGATTGTGTAGGCGATCCGGCTGGCGCAGGAGCTGGCGATTGTGTATGGTCAGTTGCAAGCAATGCCTGCATACATAAAGCTGCCGATACAAGAACATCCACTTGCTTCCCGTGCAGATCAGTGTAAAGAGTTCGAAGGGTTTTAAATGGAGCAGCGCGCACAGGTATCGTTCGAGTATTTGATTTTAGCAATGTTTGCAATACTCTTGGCTATATCCGCTGCGCTAATAATTGACGCCCTTCGCGGCATTTCTTTATCTGCACAGGCAAGGATTCTTGATTTCAGGAACCAGACAATAGCTTCCTTGCTCCAATAAAAAACGGTGTTGGATTGCTTCAAATCCCTTTCTTTTTTATTTCTCTCTTTTTTCTTTTCATTGCATCCTACACAGATTTAAAGCAGCGCATTGTTCCCGACAAATTGAATTATGGGATGCTCTTGCTTGGATTGGCAGGGCATGCAATTGCCGCTGTTTATTTTGCCGATGCAATGATACTTGTTTTCTGCATTGCCTCAACAGCAATTGCGTTTGGCTTTTCTTATCTCCTCTGGAAGCTTGGAGTATGGGCCGGAGGCGATGTAAAATTGTTTGCAGCACTCGGCGCACTTAATCCCGTTAACCCAAATATTTTGGCTGCGGCGGGGCTGTTGAATATAGGGATTTTTGAGAGTGTTACACTGCCAATTTTTTCCATTAACCTGTTTATTTTTTCTGTTATTGCAATGCTCCCCTACGGAGCAATAATCAGCGCGCAAAGAATTGGGAAAAAGCCTGCAGTGCGCAAAGAATTTTTGAATGATTTCAAGAAAAAGTTTTTTTCAAGCATTGATTTTGCAATGGCAGTAGTAGGATTTGCAGCAGTGCTCAATTATTTTCAAATTTCCATTTTATTTGAATTGCCTTTGCTTGTGATTTACGGTTTTTTGAAGCGCTACAGAATTATTCTTGCGGTAATAGTGTTTGGGTTTGCATTGTCACAGGAAATAAACACTGTTTTCTGGTTTGTTTTCCTAGTGGCTTTTTTCACTGGATTCTTTTTGCTCTTCAAGCTGTATGCGCTTTCAAAGGTTTTAATGCGCAAAAAAATTGGTGTTGAAAGGCTTGAAGAGGGCATGATTCTGGCAGAAACCATTATGGAAAGGAATGGAGAATTCGAAAAAGCAAGGGAATTTGAAATCAAAAAAGTTATTAACTACCTAAAACATAATAAAATGCAGGAATTGCAGGATTATCTGAAGCCAAAAGGCAGGGTAATTGCCTCAAGCGCACACGCGCGTGGATTGATAAAAGAGGAATTGGAGGAACTCAAAAAGCTTGCAAAAGAGAAAAAAATTTCGAATGCTCTGGACATAAGGGAAAGCGCTCCCTTTGTGCCCGCAGTATTGATTGGATACATTATTGTTAACTTGGTCGGAGATTTTTTATGGAACGCGGTTTTCTTGCTATGAAAAAAAGGGGGCAGGTTTCAATAGAATTCATTTTTCTCGTTGTTTTCATGGTAACTTATATTACTACAAGTGTAATGCCTACAATGGCAGTAACAGACGGTGCAACACAGGAAGTGGCAAGGCTTGGCAACGCAAAAATTGCAGCACAAAAGCTTGCTGATGCAATAGAAACAATTGACTCTTCACCTGTACAGGCTAAAAAAACAATACAATTGTTTGTGCCCGAAAAAACGCAGATAGAATGCAACCCAGGGCAAAGGACAATTGAATATGAAAGCGAAATGGAAAACCGCACGCCAAACCCAAAACCCTGCCCAAACTCAGGAGACCCTAATTGCTGCGAAGACATTGGCGGAGACCTTTATTGCCGGGGCATAATCCAAGTCGGGGGCTCTACAAATTTTAGCTGCGCTCCAATCGGCGGGCCAGTTCTTAAAGAAGTCACTGTAGAAAAAAATCCGGGCGGCGGCAACATTGATATTACCGAAGCGTAAAGGGCAGACAAGCTTTGAGGCTTTGTTCATTGCAATGGTTATTCTTATTCTCGCAGTAACCATAACAAACTATTACACAACAATAAAAGACGAGACAGTTGCAATGGGCTTGCTGAAAACAAACACGCTCAAAGCACTTAACGCAGGGAATTCAGTTGTAATGATAAAAAACATTGAATTCGACGAAGACCCAAACACAAGCACGATAAACCTCTACATTAACACTATTCCGGAATCAGGAATAACCTGCGACCTGATTAATGCTGCATCCTCAAGACAACTTATTTTAGATGCAGGGGCATACACAACTGTAAACATTAGAATAAACAGGAATACTGACAACACAGCCTGCTAATTCGCTGTTTGCCGAAAACACGTGAAAATTTTTATTCCTTGCGCAGTCAAAACTTCTCTGAATGCAAAAAACACTTAATGCAACAGCTGTTGCAGCAACAATAATTGGTTTGGCACTGCTCTTTGTTTTGGATTGCTATGCACAGCCCGTGCAAATGAGGATAAGCAGTATTTCCCAAGAGAATATTGGAAAGTTCGTGGAAGTAAAGGCAAAAGTCAACTGGATTAGTGAAAAGGAAAAATCTGTTTTCTTTGAATTGTATGATGGCAACACTCTTTTTGCAGTGAAATTCAATCCAACACAGGAAGAGCGCGTTTTGCTGCGCAGGAATTCTTTTCTTGTTGTAACAGGAAAAATACAGAAATATGGGAAAACAATTGAAATAGTGGTTGACAGTGTAAAGCCATGGAATCAAACAGCATAGCCCTGGTTTTGGCAGGGTGCTTTCTCGGTATTTTCACTGGGCTTGTTCCGGGGATACATGTTAACACTATTGCAGCGCTCTCAACAATAAACCCGGAAAACAATTTTTTGGGTTTGGCGCTAATGATTTGCGCAATGAGCATTGTCCATTCTTTTGTTGACTTTATTCCGGCAATATTCTTTGGCTGCCCGGAAGAATCAAATTATTTGTCAGTGTTGCCAGGGCACAGAATGCTATTAAAAGGAAAAGGAATTGAGGCAATTACTCTTGCAGCAGCAGGGGCATTTTTTTCTGGTTTGATTGCGATTCTAATGGGAATTGTTTTTCTCAGCTTCTTGGAAAAAACAAGCGATTTGCTTTACAAAATAATTCCTTTTGTTCTTGTCTTTGTGCTTGGAAGCATGGTTTTTTCTGAAAAAGGGGCAAAGAAAAAATTTTTTGCAATTGGAATTATTTTTGCCTCTGGCCTGCTTGCGCATTTGGTTCTTGGGCCAAAAAGCAGTGTTGAAAACGCATTGTTTGTGTGCATCACGGGATTTTTCGGGGCATCAACAATAATCGAGTCTCTTAGGAAAAAGAGTTTTTTTCCGGAACAAAAACAATCCAAATTTAGGATTAGAAAAGAAGTTTTATTTGAAGGCAGCCTGCTCGGATTGGGAGCGGGAGCATTAGTTGCAGTTGTGCCCGCGATAGGAGCAAATCAGGCTGCCTTTGTTTTGAGAAAGATATTCGGAAACATTGGCACAAAAAAGTTTTTGGTTCTATTGGGGGGGAGCGGAACAGCAAACATGTTTCTCGGGTTTCTCATGTGGTTTGCCTTGGGAAAAACGCGGAGCGGGAGCGCAGTAGCAATAAGCCAATTGATTGAGGCAACTGCAGAAAACATTGTGTGGATTTCTCTTGCCTGTTTTTTTGCGCTGGGTTTTGGTTTTATTGCAACAATGCTGCTTGCAAAAAAAATTGCAGTTCACATGAAAAAAATTGATTACAAAAAAGCAAACAAGGCAATTTTACTGCTGCTAATTGCACTGGTTTTTCTTCTTTCAAACCCAACAGGATTAATTGCATTTGCAACCTCAACAGCAATAGGATTAACAGCAATATTCAACGGAGTAAAAAGAACACACTGCATGGCATTTTTAATGATTCCAACTTTAATGTATTATTTCGGTTTTTGAACGCAGCAAGGGTTTTTAAGGACTCCAACTTTATTCTATTATCCGGGGTTTTGATGAAAATAAAGCAGGGCACACTGGAGGATATTATGCGTGCTGCGCGCAATGTTTATCCAAAGGAATTTATTGCGTTCTTAGGAAGCACACAAAAGAACAGCGTTATTGATGAGCTTGTAATGCTACCCTCTACCTTTGGCGAGGGTTTTTCGTCAATAAGAATGGATTTGCTGCCTATTGACAAAAGCATTGTAGGAAGCGTCCACTCGCACCCCTCTCCAAACGCGTTTCCCAGCAGGGCAGACAAAAGCTTTTTTCCAAAAACAGGAGAAATACATTTAATTATTGCTTACCCCTTTAATATTTCAAGTATTGCAGCATTTAATGCAAAGGGAAAGCCAGTCAGAGTAGAAGTAGTCGAATAAAAAAGTGATGCGTATGAAATCAAGCGGAAAAAAAGTCATGCTGGTTATAAGAGACGGCTGGGGATACACAAAAGAAACAAAAGGCAATGCAGTAAAGGCAGCGCACACCCCAAACAATGATTTTTACGAAACAAAATATCCAATGACTATTTTGGAGTGCACTGGAAATGCTGTTGGCTTGCCAAAAGGCACGCAGGGAGGCTCTGAGCCGGGGCACCTTACAATGGGGGCAGGCAGAATAGTGTGGCAGCCGTTTGAAGACATAAACAGGAAAATAAAATCCGGAGAGTTTTTCAAAAACCCTGCTTTAATGCTTGCAATTGAGAACGCAAAGAAAAACAATTCAAAATTGCATTTGATGGGCTTGTTTTCCAATGAAGGAATTCACGGGACAACAGAGCACCTTTACGCGCTGCTCGAAATGGCAAAACAGAATGGAGTGAAAAAAGTTTTTGTGCACGCGTTTTTGGATGGGCGCGATGTCCCCGAAAAAAGCGCCAAAAAATATTTTGAGGAATTCAAAAAACGCTCCAAACAAATTGGCGTTGGCAAAATTGCTTCGATAGTCGGACGGTATTATGCAATGGACAGGGACAATAATTATGACAGGACTCAAAAAGCATATTATTTGCTTGTTAACGGAGAAGGATTTAAGGAAAAAGACTCTGCAAAGGCAATGGATAACGCATATGCGCGCGGAGACAAGACAGATTATTACGTTCAGCCCATTGTAATGGTTGATGATAAAGAAAAACCAATTGCAAAATTAGAGGACAAAGATTCTGTTATCTTTTGGAATTTTAGAAGCGACAGGACGCGGCAAATAACATACGCTCTTACAAATAACGGGTTTAATGAATTTGAGAGAAGAAAAAAAATTGATTTGACATACGTGTGCATGAGCAGGTATGACAAAAACCTGAGCCTGCCTGTTGCCTTTGACCAGCAAAAAGTAGAGCACAATTTAGGGGAAGTAATTTCAAAAGCAGGTTTGAAGCAATTGAGGATTGCTGAAACAGAAAAATACGCGCACGTAACATTCTTTTTCAACAGCCAGGTTGAAAAGCCGTTTGAAGGGGAAGACAGGATTCTTGTTCCCTCCCCAAAAGTGCCTTCTTATGATGAAAAGCCCGAAATGTCAGCATTTGAAATAACAGAAAAACTTTTGCCCCAAATTGAAAAAGCTGAGTATAGCTTGATTGTAGTGAATTTTGCAAACGGCGACCTTGTAGGGCATTCCGCGAATTTCAAAGCAGGGATAAAGGCATGCGAAGCAGTGGATGACTGCCTAGGCAAAATAGTCAATCTTGCATTGAAAAAAGATTATGCCTGCCTTTTAACCGGCGACCATGGAAACATAGAAATAATGTTTTATCCTAACGGAGAACCCAATCCAAGCCATGGAACTAATCCAGTGCCCTTTTTTGTAATAAGCAATGACCCCCAATTGGAGAAAGCAAAACTGGAAAAAGGCGGGCTTTCAGATGTTGCACCAACAATAATTGATTTAATGGGTTTGGAAAAGCCAAAAGAAATGACTGGAAAAACCTTAATCAAAAAATAATAACCCAATTTAATTTTGGAGAAAGGGCGCTAACACTAATTATTAAATAAGTGAAAGTAGTTATTGAATATCATGAATAAAGGCCAGGTTAGCTTTGACTTAATAATAGCCATAGTGTTTACTGCAATATTCTTTAGCGGCCTATTTTTTCTTGCAGACGACATAGTGGCTTTGCAAACAGACCTTGCAGTAAGAGCCCAGTTAAAAGAAATTGCGTTGAATTCAAGCCAATTAATTTCTGCAGGACAAACTTTGAATACAAGCGACATATGGGCAGCCAACAATACAAGCTTTTCATTGAATTACTCTGTCCCTGAGATTCTTGTTCCGGGAGAAGAAAACATTGAAAAATGCATTGTAGGCATTGACACTGCACAGGGAACAGTAACAGTATCATTTAGGGGCATAAGCGAAACAGCAAATTTTGTTCCAACAACGCTTAGCGTAACAAATAATGTTAAATGCGGAGAAATATTGACTGTATCGGAGTGAAAAAATGAGGAAAGGGCAATTGTTTTCACTGGATTTGCTATTCTCTTTAGGGATAATCATACTCGGATTGGGAATGGTAATACAATTCTCTGAAACACGCGCATACTCACAAAAAGAGGAAATGCTCCAAAACGAGCTGAATGTAATTGGAGACACCGCAGCAAGCCTTTTGATTTCAAATCCGGACATAATATGCGAACTTGAAGACGGCTCAGGAAACATTATAGCGTATCTTGATAATTGCATTAATGAGGACAAGATAGATGATTTAGAGGGCACAGGAGTACTTGGTGAAGCGCTTGGAATTCCCCTTGGCTATGATTTTGGGATTTACAGGACGAATGGAAACCAGCTTATTTACGGAAACCCGCCTGACATTGACCCCATGCATACCCCCAAAAATGTTTTTGCAGAAATAAGAACAATTGCAACACTAAAAAATCCGCAGTTGACCTTTGAAAAATCGGATTTTGAGGATTGCCTGCGGAATGCGGCAAACTGCAGAATCGAACAGGAAAGGGAATGGACTGTTGCAGTATGGAGGACATAAAAATGAAAAGAGGGGTTGTATTTACTACTGAAGCAGTGCTTGCAATAGTAGTAATTGCTATTGTAACAAGCAGTGTTACACTTTCTTACACTCAAAAAGAGGGCAATGCAAGAGAATTTGAAACCCTCAAAGAAAAGGCAATGGATTCCGCAACAATTGCCTCTTACACCAACCAAACCGCAAACCAAGAAATTGACCAAGGAGCAGAACAGGGTTACTGCGCGCAGTATGTCGAGTGCGATTCTCAGTCAGGGAGTATTTCAAAAGAGACCTTTTGTGAGGATAACACATGAAGAACAACGGGGCATTGGGTGGATTGATTGCCATTGCCGCAATAATAGCAGTGAGCGCAACAATAATTGCGTCAAGCGCAACAGTACACTCTGCAGATTCCCTTGATTTTGGAAACAATGCAGTTGAAATAAAGAAAAACTGGAATAATCTGCGCGTTGTATTGGATAAGAGAACGAGTTATGAACTCGCAATAAACTCGGGGTTTAGCACTGCTGGCTGTTGTCGAGCAACTTGTGATTTTACAAATGTAAACACTGATGGATTAGGAAGCGCACTTCAAAATATAATAGATACTACTCCTGCTTTTGAAGGCTGCAGCATGAACAATTTCAGCATAAACGGCGGTGGCGCAGACCCACATGTTGAAGTTACAATGCAATTAAAATGCGAAAAAACTGTCGGCAGAATATATTTAAGCTATGGGGAAGATGTGGTTTATGAAAAGCAAATAAGCGGGAAAATTGTTACGCCAGGATTTTGCCCGCCGCCCCCGGCTCCACCTCCGGCTCCACCCCCGCCTCCAGAAGTATGCAGAACATGCGGTGCAATAGTAGCAGACTTGCAGTCAGGATTAGTGGAATATTCCGACTAGGAAAATATCCCTAAAGTTAGCTTTTCCCCTAAGGAAAACAAAAACTAATTAATAAGTCAGGAAGCCAAATTCTTTGTGATTAAATGAAAGACATTATACTAGTGCCTATTGGCGCAATTGTAATTGGAATTGTTTTTCTCGCGTTTTTTCTGCCGAGCGCTTTAATAGTGCATGATTCGCACAAGGAAGAGCTTAAGCCAAATACAGTTGCAAATGCAACAGTGGCTGATGTCGTCTACCAGATTTCAATGGATGATCTGGAGGAAATACTGGGTTATGGAAGCATTCCAAGGGAATGCGAAAGCCCTGAAAGCAAAAAAAAGTATGGCAACGGAAGCCCTATTGTGGAAGACACTAAAGCAGATAACAGTATCAGCCAGGGGCAGATTATTGGCAGTATTCCCGCAAATAACACATGCAACCCAGAGAACACCCCAACAGACAATAAAAATAATCCAATTGCAGAGCCTGTTAGTGGAACAGCCTCACAAAGCGCAGTAATGGATAGCATTGAAGAGGAAAGATTATTGCAAACAGGAAGCGCAAATTATTGGTAATAATACTGCCCTTTCTTTTTCTGTTCTTTATCCTTTTGTGATTCAAGCTTGTTTGCACGCGGGCGCCCGGTTTTTGGATCACGCCTGAATGTAACGCGCATTTCTTTTAGGAACTGGTTCATGCCCTCTTGCATGCCCATTGGTTTAGAGGCAGTTCCAGATTTTGCAGGCTCGCCTGAAAAAACAATTAGGCGGTCTGAAACATAATCCTGAAACAAAATGTCGTGGTCAACAACCAAAGCAAGCTTTTTCTTGTTGGAAACAACACTCTTAATCACATCAGCAATTCTAAGCCTGTCCTCAATATCCAAAAAAGCGCTTGGCTCATCCAAGAGAATCAAATCAGATTCAATGCAAAGATTGTATGCAACGCTTATTTTTTGGAGTTCTCCCCCGCTCAAATCAGTTAATTTGTGTTCAAAAAAATCTTTTACCCCTAATTTTTTGTTTATTTCTGATTCGAATAGAATTGAATCAATTTTTTTGTCCGAAAAAAGCTCTTGCACAAGAATTGATTTTGGCTTCAAATACTGGGGCTTGTAAGCAACCTTTAACTTGAAATCCACTTTGCCTGAATCCGGCTTTATTTCGGATGCAAGCATTTTCACAAAAGTTGTTTTTCCAATTGCATTAGGCCCTAAAACACCAATTACTTCACCTTCCATAAAATTGCCAGCGCTTGTTTTTAGTGAAAAATTGCCGAGTTTCTTCTCTAAAGCGGGATACTCTAAAACAACCTTGCGCTTTGCAGAGATTTGCGCAGGCTTGACATTAAAATTCAGTTCCTTTTCCCTAAAGCGTGTGTTTTCCTCTGGGAGATAGCCCTCTAAAAACTCGTTAATGCCGTTTCTAACACTCTTTGTTGAACTCACTATACCATAGGCAGCCTGCTTTCCATAAAAAATGTTGACATAATCACTGAGATAGTCCAAAAGAGCAAGGTCATGCTCAACAACTATAACACTTGTGCCTGAATCAACAAGGCACCTTATTAACTCGCCCACTTTCAGCCTCTGGCGCACATCAAGATAACTTGAGGGCTCGTCAAAATAATAAACCTCGGCTTTTTTGAGCATTGCAGCAGCAATCGCAATCCTCTGAAGCTCTCCTCCGGAAACTTTTGAAATCTCATTGCCAAGAATCGGAGAGATTTCAAGTTTTTCTGCAATCTCCTGCAAAGCATTTTTTTCATCCGCTTTTTGCAGAAGCTCGCGGACTTTTCCCTTGAAAACAATTGGAATCTCATCAACCTTCTGCGGCTTGTAAGAAACTCTAATTTGGCCTTTTGAGAGTTTTTCAAAAAAACCCTGCAATTCCTTTCCCTTAAAAAATT
The DNA here is from genome assembly GCA_016931555.1 of Candidatus Iainarchaeum sp. Taxonomy (GTDB): domain Archaea; phylum Iainarchaeota; class Iainarchaeia; order Iainarchaeales; genus JAFGEM01. The sequence continues at coordinate 10,092 of JAFGEM010000087.1, forward strand.
TGATTACCTTTTCATAAGCAGCCTCTTCCTCCGCAAGGTTTGGAATAATGTTGCGTGAGAGAATTTTAAGTGCAGTTGTTTTTCCAATTCCGTTGCGCCCTAACAATCCAGTAACAGAATTTGGCTTTGGAGTAGGAAGATTAAACAATCTGAAAGCGTTCTCGCCATACTGGTGAATTGGGGTAGTGTGCTTCTCTGATGTGAGATTAATGATAGTAATGCAAGAAACAGGACATTGATGGGAACAAATCCCACACGAAATGCACAACTCTTCATTAATAATTGGCTTATTGTCTTCTCCGAGAACAATACACTCTTTCCCGGTGCGATTAACCGGGCAAACAGAAGCACAACGGAAGGGACATTTAGTGCCATTAACACACTTATCTCTATCAATAACTGCGACACGCAGCTTTCCTTTTGTAAAAGCAGGCATTACAAATCACACCAATACTTTTCATAATAAGCAAGTTCCTCATTATTAAAAGGTTCCCAAGCAGGCTTGTAAATAAAAAAATTTTCAAGATAACTGCAAAGCGCTTGGGAGTAAATAACAGGGGCTTTCTTCCGTATTACAAGATCGAGCCCAAAAATGTTTTTAACCTGTTCTTTGAGCCTCGGAAGGTTGATACTATCTTGCGCATAAGCGCTTACGCGCACTCTGCAACCCCAAGGCCGCAAGAAGGAAACAACCTCAAGTAATTCCGAGGTTATTTTGTCTGGCAAATGCGGTTGGACTTTTTTGGGGCCAGTAAGTGCGGTAGCAAGGATTTTTTGGTCAAGACTGC
>JAFGEM010000088.1 GCA_016931555.1 Candidatus Iainarchaeum sp.
ATATAAAATTCTTTTTCTCCAATTAATTATTGGTGAATATGCCCCTGAAAATTGACGCTTACAGGTACGCAATTAAAAATGCTTTCGCGCATTCTGGAAAGGCCGAGATTGGCGCTGTTGTCGGCAAAATAATGGCTTTGCACAAAGATACTGATTTGAAAAAGGCAATGCCCGACATAATTGAGGCTGTGAAGAAAGTCAATTTAATGAGCATGGAAGAGATTGAAAAAGAGTTCAGGAAATATGAAGAGGGATATGAATTGCAGCCGAAGCCTGAAAGAGAGGGATTGCCTGAAATTGATTTGAAAAAAATTGGGGAGAAGGTTGTTACACGATTTGCCCCAAATCCTTCGGGCGCAATTCACTTAGGGCATGCGCGGCAGGCTATTATGAGCCATGATCTGGCAAAGGAACATGGCGGGAAATTTATTGTGAGGTTTGATGACACTGACCCGAAAATAAAAGTGCCGCTCAAGCGCGGGGAGGAAATAATTCTCAAGGATCTGGAATGGCTTGGAATTATTCCTGATGAAGTTGCAAGAGCCTCGGACAGATTTGACTTGTATTACAGGTTCATGGAAAAAGCAATTGACATTGGAAAAGCATATGTGTGCGATTGTAACAATGAAAAATGGAAGAAAATGAAGGAACAGGGAGAAGCATGCAAGTGCAGAGACTTGGATGCAAAAGAAAATTTGAAAAGATTTGGCAAAATGCTGAAGCACGAGTACAAAGAAGGAGAAGTTGTTCTCAGGATTAAAACTGATATTAAGCATGCAGATCCAAGCTTGAGGGACTGGTGGGCAGCACGCATTGTTGACAAGCCATTGCACCCCACAGCAAAGGATAAGTATGTCTGGCCGAGCTATAATTTTGCATCAGCAATTGATGACCATGAAATGGGAGTAACACTAATAATACGGGGGCAGGAGCACTCACAAAACGCAGAAAAGCAAAAATTTCTCTACAAATATTTTGGATGGAAATACCCCGAGTGCGTGCACACAGGAAGAGTGCAGAGCGACATTGGGGTTTTGAGCAAGAGCAAGATAAATGAAATGGCGGAAGAGAAGGATTTTTTGGGTTTTTCAGACCCAAGGCTTGCAACAATTGACGCATTAAGGAGAAGGGGTTTTCAGCCCGAGGCAATTCGGAAGATAATAATTGAAATCGGACTGAAAACAAGCGACACGCGAATTGAATTCAAAAAATTGGCCGAGTATAATAAAAAGTTTGTTGAGAATTCCGAGAGAATTGGTTTTTTGCGCAATCCTGTAAGGCTTGATGTTGAGAATTCAAGAATGCTTGAGGTTGACATTGACGGGAGAAAATACAAAATAGAGCAGGGGGCAATGCAGTTTGCAGTTGACAGGAAAGAAATTGAGAATGCTGTTGCAGGGGAAACATACAGAATTAGGAATACTTATGATGTAAAGATTTTGAAGCAGGATCCCTTGCAGGTTTTTGCAGAGTTTATTGGAAAAACCTCGCGCAAAATGCCTGTTCTCCATTGGCTTTTGCAGGATTCAAGCATTGACGCACAAATTTTTACTCCCGACGGAAAAATGCTTGGAATGTGCGATGATAGGATACTGAACAAGAAAGCCGGGGATATAGTGTATTTGGAGAAATTCGGCTACTGCAGAATCGATGCGATTGAGGATACAAAAGTAGTGCTGTTCTGGGCACACGAGTGAAAGAGCTTATTTGCCAAAGACAAGTCAGCTTGTTTTATATCCAAATTTTCTGTCATATTTTTTGTGGTCAAGCACTTCGAGCAATACTGAGATTACTTCAATTTCTGTTCCATGCACAGTGTAAATCATTCTCCAGAACAAGTTTAAATCAAGCTTCCAAAGATTCTTGACACCGTATTTTTCAATGTATTCTTTTGGAATTTTTTCTTTTGCAATATGGTCGCCGTATTTGTAATTGTATTTGAGCTTGTTAATTCCTTTATCAATTAGCTTTACAAGTTTGACGCTTTCGCCATCTCCTTGTTTGGCGCGTTGCTTCAGTTTCTCAAATTCTTCGTCAAACTCTTCTGTTGGAACAACTCGGTACATTCAGTATTCCTTTCCCCTTTTGATTGCTTTCTCAAGCTTCGGGTTTGTTGCAATCCACACTATCTTGTTATCCTTTGTGTAAATTATTTTGTTTGACTTCTCCAAATAGTCGAGGATTATTTGGAATGTTTGGTATTGCACCTGCTTGGGCAAATGCTTCCACAACTGCATTCTTGAGGGATAATTCTTTGCATCTTTAATAGCATCCTCTACCATAAGAACAGTATCCAAGCGGGGGTAATGCAAAATAGTTTTTGCCTCCATTAAAAACACCTATTGTATATATTTATACAAGTAGTTAATTTAAAGCTTTCGGCTACTGCAGAATAGATGCGATTGAAGATAATAAAGTAGTGTTGTTTTGGGCGCATGATTAGGCTTTAAACATATTTCCGTATTGGAAAAGTAAAAATCCTTGCTTTTCCAGTTTTCGGGTCAATTGCCTCAATCCTATGAAACTTCCCCAAATCGTCTTTCGGCTGATGGCGCCCCTTTTTTTCCACAATATGCGCAATCGCCGAGCCTTTACTATGATAACCAAGCTTGCTGAAAACCCCTTTGAACGCCCTTTCTGTTGAAGCCGAAACATTGGGTCCTTCCAGTACTCTAAAAGCATGCCCGCCCTGCTGTGTTGCCCTCACGCTTCTTTCTCCCTTGGATACTGCTTTCAGGGCCAACCCCTTTCCGCGCATATTCTCGCGCAAACGCATGTGGCTCAAGTCGGGAGACTTAACAACAAAATCGGGATTAAACAATTCATCTGCACTGACTATCTCGCAATACTCTTTTCCAATGCGCTTTAATTCAAAAAGAAAAATCGCAGAACCATACCGTGCATCCCTCAGCACAACATAGTGCCCATCCTCCAATTTGTAGATTCCCTGAAAAACCTTTGTGCCTGGCCAGGCGCCCTTAAACAATTTTACTTCAATTCTTTCCTTGCCATCATAAAAAGCCATCTTTCCCTCTTTAAGCGCTGCATTGCGCTCTGCTACAGGCGCAATTACTAGGGGCTCAACAACCGGCTTTTTGCCCGCAGCTTTCCGCATATGGCGCTTAACAATCCTTTTTTTCTCCCATTTTGTCTTTTTTCCCACGAATTTTGGCTTTCTTGCAGGCATGCTAATAATTAGGGAGCGGGAAAATAAAAGCTTTTTTAATGCCGAAGGCAAGTCTTGCAAAGCAAGCCTTTCTTTTGCAGGCTTTTCTTAGCAAGAAAAGCCTTTTTAAAGCTTCCGAGGGCAGTATTTCTTATAACATAAAACCATTTTTCTTGTTTTTCACCGATGAAAAATGAGGCATTCTTTTGAGTGCTTATGGAGGTGTATTCAATGGCAATAGCAAAGTTTTCAGTTCCTGAAAAGCTTGCACAAGCACAAGCAAGTTTTTTGGAAAAGGTGAAAAAAAAGGGCAAGATACGCATTGGAGTAAACGAGGTTACAAAGGCAATTGAAAGGGGACAGGCAAAGCTTGTTGTAATTGCCGAAGATGTAAGCCCGGAAGAAATAGTAATGCACTTGCCCCTAATATGCGATGAAAAGCAAATCCCATATTCTTTCGTGAAAACAAAGAAAGAACTGGGAGAAAAATCAGGAATAGGAGTAGGCACTGCTGCAATCGCAGTAACAAATGAGGGAGAAGCAAAAAAAGAGCTTGCTGAAATAGCAAAACAGCTCTCAAACCTCAGAAAATAAAAAAATTTGGAAAGGTGTGTAAATGGAAAAGGGAACACCAGCAGAAATAGTGCAGGTAATGAAACGAACCGGCGTCCACGGAGAAATTGTACAGGTAATGTGCAGAATTCTCGATGGCCCTGAAAAAGGCAGAGTTAAGAGGCGCAATGTAAAGGGAAACGTGCAGAAAGGCGACGTAGTAGTATTGCTTAGCACTGAAAGAGAAGCCAAAGAAATCAAGGCAAGGTGACACAAAATGGTTGACTGCAGTTATTGCGGAACAGAACTAAAGCCGGGAACAGGCAGCATTTTTGTAAAGAAAGACGGCAACGCTGTCTTCTTCTGCTCAAGAAAATGCAGAACAAACATGCTAAAGTTAAAGAGAAGCCCGAGGAAATGGGCAAAAGAAAAGGAAAAGCATAAAAAAAAGAAGTAGAGGTGTTGTGAATGGAAAAAACACTTTTGATAATAAAGCCGGATGCAGTAAACAGGTGCTTGGCTGGAAGAATCATAAACAGAATCGAGGAAAAAGGATTGAAAATAGTTGGAATGAAAATGGAGCACTTGGAGCCAAAAAAATTGCAGGAGCACTATGCGCACCATAAAGACAAGAAATTCTTCGCAGACCTTGTAAAATATATGTCAAGCATTCCAAGCGTGCTCATTATTGCAGAGGGCAAAGACGCAGTAAACGTTGTAAGGCAAATGACAGGGCCTACAAACGGCAGAGAGGCGCTCCCCGGAACAATTAGGGGAGATTTCAGCATGAGCTTCCAATCAAACCTTGTCCACGCATCAGAGAGCAAGGAAATAGCGGAAAAGGAAATCAAACGGTTTTTCAAGGACTCGGAAATTCACGGGTACGAGAAAATTAATTTCAACTGGATTTACTGCGAAGAGGAAAAACAATAGTGGGAAACATGAAGGTTCTGGTAAAAAAATTGGCGGAAGGCGCAAAGATTCCCGAGCTTAAACATGCATGGGACAGCGGAGTAGACCTTTATGCCACAGCAGACACAACAATTCATCCCGGAGAAAGAAAGCTTCTCGGAACAGGAATAAGCATCGCAGTTCCGCAAGGGTATGAGGCACAGATACGCCCGAGAAGCGGCCTTGCATTGAAGAACGGAATAAGCCTTGTAAACACTCCGGGAACAATTGACGCGGGATACAGGGGAGAAATCGGAGTCATAATGATAAACCACGGGCAGGAGCCGTTTAAAGTGGAAAAAGGAATGCGAATAGCACAGATGGTTTTTGTCAAAGTAGAACAGCCCGAATTCAAAATTGTAGAGGAATTGGATGAAACTTCAAGAGGCTCCGGGAGATTTGGAAGCACAGGATTAAAGTGATTGAAAATGATTGTAAGGCAGCCTATTGTAACTGTGTTGGGGCATGTCGACCACGGAAAAACAAAATTTTTAGACATGGTCAGAGGCACAACAATTACAGAGGCAGAAGCCGGAGCAATAACACAGCACATTGGCGCAACAGAAGTCCCATTGAGAGTAGTTGAAAAGATTGCGGGAGATTTATTGAAGAAATTCGGTTTTAAAGTTGAAAGCGACGGGCTGCTTTTCATTGATACTCCGGGGCATGAGGCATTTACAAATTTGAGGAAAAGAGGAGGAAGCATTGCAGACATTGCAGTGCTGGTAATTGACATTAACCAGGGAGTGCAGCCCCAAACAGAAGAGGCAATAGAAATTCTGAAAAGCTTTAAAGTTCCGTTCATTGTTGCTGCAAACAAAATTGACATGCTCCAAGGGTATTATTCCAAAGAGGGGGAATTCAGCAAAAACATTCAGGAGCAGAGTGACAAGGCAGAGCAACTGCTTGACGAAAAAATTTATGTTTTAGTTGGGAAACTCTTTGAAAAAGGGTTTAACGCAGAGAGGTTTGACAGGTGCAATGACTTTACAAAACAGGTTGCAATTGTCCCCACAAGCGCAAAAACAGGCGAGGGAATTCCAGAAGCTTTGGTCTTGCTTTCAGGCCTGAGCCAAAAGTTTTTGAAAGACAGGCTGACAATTGATGAACACAAAGCAGGAAAAGGAACAATACTAGAGGTAAAGGAAGAAAGGGGGCTGGGAAAAACAGTAGACATTATTTTGTATGAGGGAATGCTTGAAATAAACGAGCCAATTGTATTGGGCGGCAAACACGAAATAATTGAAACAAAAATAAGAGCACTGTTGAAACCAAAGCCGTTGCAGGAGATAAGGCAGACAACTGAAAAATTTAATTACGTCAAACAAGTGAATGCCGCATGCGGAGTAAAAATTGCAGCGCCGAATCTGGGAGATGCACTGCCCGGAGCACCCTTAATGGGAGTCAAAAAAGGCAATGAAAAAGAGATTATTGAAAAAGAAATTGCAGAGGTAAAGGTTGAAACAAGCGCTGACGGCGTCGTATTAAAGGCAGACACTCTTGGAGCGCTTGAAGCGCTTGTAATGCTACTGGAAAAACAGGGCCTGAAGCCAAAACATGCTGACGTTGGCGATGTAACAAGAAGAGACATAATGGATGCATTGTCTGCAAAGGAGAAGAAGCCATTGGAGGCCATTATTTTTGCGTTTAATGTCGGAATTGAAGGCGCTGCAGAAGAAGAGGCGAAAAAACGCGGCATCAAAATTTTTTCGGGAAACGTTATCTACAAAATTGTTGAGGATTACGAAAAATGGATAAAAGAAATAAAGGAAACTGAAAGGAAAAAGGTTTTGGACAAGGTTGTGCTGCCAGTGAAAATAGAATTTCTAAAGGGGTTTGTTTTCAGAAACACTGATCCTGCAATATTCGGAGTAAAAGTTTTGGACGGCACACTGAGAGCCGGACCTGAATTAATAAACAAACAAGGAAAAATAATCGGCAGAGTAGAGGCTGTTCAGGATAAAAATGAAAGCCTCAAAGAGGCCAAGAAAGGAAAAGAAGTTGCTGTTTCAGTGCAGGGAGCAACAATAGGCAGGAATGTAAAGCCGGGGGAAACACTTTTCTCCTACATTCCAAAATCAAGCGAAGAAAAGTATGAAAAGCTAAAGGACTTTTTAAAAGAAGATGACTTTGAATTAATCCAAGAAATTTTTAAAATTCAAAAACAAAAAGAGGCGGTAGCATGAATATTGTTATCTCTGATCCAAAAACAGGGAAAAACGCAAGCAAAAAACTCGAACAAACTGTTTTCATGAACAGGAAAATCGGAGAAGAAGTAGACCTGGGAATAATCGGTTTAACAGGGTTCAAGGCCAAAATAAGCGGAGGCAGTGACAAACAGGGCTTTCCAATGAAACCAAGCCTGCAGGGAAACATGCGGCGCAAGATTCTCATGCAAAAAGGCACTGGCTTTAGAGGAAAGCGCAAAGGCGTTTTCAAGAGAAAAAGCGCGAGAGGAAACACTGTCAGCGAGGAAACCCAACAGCTGAATCTTGTCATAACAAAACCCGGAGACATGAAAGATTTCGAGTCATTGATTCCAAAGGAAAAGGTAGAAGAGAAAAAAGTTTCCGTGAAAGAAGAGATGGTAAAAGAGTCCTTGGAAAATGTTGGAAACGTTGAGCTTGCCGGAGACCCAAAGAAAATAAAGGGCAAGGTCAGAGGATAAAAAAAACAAAGAGGAATTTGTTTTGAAGAAAAGCGAGAAGAAAGAAGCGGAACAAGCCAGTGTAAACATTGGCATGATAGGCCATGTAGACCACGGCAAAACTTCGCTTACACAGGCTTTGACTGGAAAGTGGACTGAAAAGCACAGCGAAGAATTGAAAAGAGGAATTTCAATCAGGCTTGGCTATGCAGACACTACATTTTACAAGTGCCCAAAATGCAAGGGCAGCAATGCATATTCCTCAAAACCTGTTTGTGAAACCTGCCAGAGCAAGGCAGAAAAATTGAGGACAGTAAGCTTTGTTGACGCTCCGGGGCATGAAACGCTTTTGAGCACAATGCTTAGCGGCGCAGCAGTAATGCAGGGCGCTATACTCGTTATTGCTGCAAACGAAGCCTGCCCGCAGCCCCAAACTGCAGAGCACCTCAATGCAATAAATCTTGCGGGAATAAAAAACATTGTTGTTGCACAGAACAAGCTTGACCTGGTTGACAAAAAACAGGCTATTGAAAGCCACAAGCAAATAAAAGAGTTTTTGAAGAAGAATGGCTTTGAAAACGCCCCAATTGTTCCAGTGGCAGCCCATTTTGGAACAAATATCGGATTCTTGATAGAAGCAATAGAAGAGAATATTCCAAGCCCAAAGTTTGATTTGAAAAAACCATTGAAAATGTATTGCATAAGAAGCTTTGATGTAAACAAGCCGGGCATAGAAATAGACTGCCTGAAAGGCGGCGTAGTGGGCGGAGCAATAGTGCAGGGGACACTCGCAATAAATGACGAGATTGAAATTTCACCGGGAATAGACGGGCAGCCAATAAAAACCAAAGTCAAAACACTGAACTGCAGCAATGGCCCGCTGAAAAAGGCTGTGCCCGGAGGCCTCATTGGAATTGGAACTTTTTTGGATCCAAGCATAACACAGAATGACAGAATGCGCGGGCAAATCGCTGCAAAACCAGGGTTATTGCCAAAGCCGACAAAACAGGCTGTGCTGAAGATTAATTTCATTAAAAGGCTTGTTGCAAGCGTTGAAACAAACCTGAAAACAAACGAGCCCCTTGTTTTGACTGTTGGTGCAATGA
>JAFGEM010000089.1 GCA_016931555.1 Candidatus Iainarchaeum sp.
AAAGGGCAATTAAAAGATATGAAATAGCAGCTGTGGAAGCGCGCAAAACAAATAAAATAGAAACCGCCAAAAAACTCGAAAGAGAAGCTGAAAGACTCAAAGCAATATTAAGAACTTAATTTTTTTTCTTTTATCCGGCAATAACTGCGGAGAAAAAATAGTTTTTTTCGCTCTTTTATCTTCTTTTTTTCTTTTTTCTTGTTTTTGTTGGATTAAATTCTCCGTGTTTTGCTGGCTTGTAATTCATTATCCAAAAAAGTGAGTTTTCTGCTGTTGCCCGCACGCTTTGGTCTGGGTCTTTGAGGGCTTTTATCACAGTGGGGAGTGCGAGTTTGCTGCCTATTGCCCCCAAACTCCAGATTGCTGTTGCGCGCAATTCTGGCTTCTTGTCTCTTGCGAACCTGTTCAAATACGGAATCCAGCGCCTTTTTCTGCTTGCACCCATGTTTGAGATTGCGAGCTTTTTGTAATAATAATTTTGCTTTGAAAGCTGTCTCCTAATCAGAGAGTCGCTTGCAAATTCAGGCTTTTTTCTTATCCTGTATTGGCTTGGAACAGGCTTTTTTCCCAAAGCCCTTTTTCTCGCTGGATACGGCATGCAGAAGATATTAGGGCAGTTCTTGTTTAAAAAAATTGCTGTACCCAATTATTCTAAGTTTTTAGTCGTTTTTAGTGTTTTTTGAATTTTTTTGGCGGTATTCATGTTTTATTTGATTGGAATTGGATTAAATCCAAAACAGATAACGCGAGAAGCACTTGACGCAATTAAAGATTCTGGGAAGGTTTTTTTTGAGTCATATACCAGCACTTACTCTGATGGTGCTATTGGGGCGCTCGAGGAGTTGTGCGGTAAAAAGTTTGTTGAATTAAACAGGAAAGGCGTTGAAGAGGGCTTTGGGCTCTTTCTCAAGGAAGCGAAAGAGGCTGGGCAGGATATTGCATTGCTTGTTTTTGGAAACGCACTCAATGCAACTACGCATGTTCAATTGCTTATTCAGGCAAAAGCGCTTGGAATGAAGTATGCCGTGATTCCTGGGATTAGTGTTTTTGATTATTTGCCTGAAACAGGACTGGATGCATACAAGTTTGGACGGGTCTGCACGATTGTTGCCCCGAAAAAGAATTTTGCTCCAGAGGATTTTTACAATGTGGTTGAAAAGAATTTTGCAGCCGGCTTGCATACACTTTGCCTGCTTGAGATCGATTCTGAAAGAGAGTATCAAATGAGTGTTTCTGATGCAGTAAAGATTTTGCAGAAGATTGAGGCAAGGCACAAGGGGGAAATATTAAATTCTTCAATGCTTATTGGTTTGTATGCCCTTGGCTCTAAAGGGCAGAGAATAAAAAAAGGGAATTTGAAAGAATTTTCATTGTCAAGCTTTGGGGGGTTTCCCCAGAGTTTGATTGTTTGCGGGAAACTTAATGAAAAGGAAAAAGAGGCAGTTAAAAAGTTGTGTTAGTGGTTTCATTGGCAAGAAAAAAAAGAGGTTATACAAAATCTTTTTTGGCTAAGCCGAGAGACAGGCGGTTGAAAATCCTTGCGGTTCAGGCGGGAAAAGCGCGGCGCCTGCGTGAGACTAGTGTTAAAATAGCCGATGTTTTTTTGGGGGCATGGAAAATGAAAAAGCCTTTGTCTGATGCAGAGGTTGAAAGGCTGGCCCGGCAGATAACTGAGTTAAGAAAGTTGGGTTCCAGTCTTTTTGCGAATGACAGGGAAATTTTTTCTATAGGTCTTGCAGACAGGATATCTGACAACAAACTTCCTGCGTATGAGAGAAGCTTGCATGAAATGTCGCATAAGGCCTTTGATTTGGAGGAACTAATCCGCAGTGTGCACTCGCGCGGGCTGATAACGGATGCCCAGATGAAGGTTCTTCTGGAGGCGCGTTTGCCGAGCAGGAAGTGATTTTATGGGTGGGGAGCTTGCAAAAAAAGTAAAAAAATATCATCTGCTTACGCAGGCTGCCCTGAAAAAGGTTTCAATACAAGCGGCAAAGGGCACAAAAGAATTTGCAATGGCTGCTGATTTTGTTGCAATGGCCCAAAATTATTTTAACGATGCAAAGCATTTTGAGGAAAAAGGCGATTTGCTTAATGCACTTGCAGCCTTTTCTTATGCCCATGCCTGGCTCGATGCAGGTGTAAGGGCAAGAGTTTTAGACGGCAAAAACGATAATAAGCTTTTTACTTTGCCCTAAGGCTCAGGGGCAAATCTTATTAATTACAAATTCGTATTCTTTTTGGTGCAAAATGGGAATTTATGACAACAAAAGCGAGCCAAAAGTGAAGCTGAAATTCAGGTTTGGCTTTTCAAAGAAAAAGCTTAAGTATCCCGCAATTCTTATTGTGGGCTTGATAGCTATTGTACTGGCTTTTTTTGCAGTGCAAACGCTAATGCAGCCTCAGGCAATAATGTTTTCGCTTTCCCCAAATCCCCTTGACTTGGCACGCAATCAGACATCACTTCTCACTGTGGATGTTTTCAATGTAACGGGAGCAAATGCAGAAAATGCTGTTCTGGATGTCAGTGCAGTTGCATCCGAATTATTTGTAATAACTCCGGAGTCACAATCAATTTCCACGATTGAAGCAGGAGGGCGGCGCGAGTATTTGTTTCAGATAAGGCCATTTAACAATCAGAATCCTACTGCGGGTGTGCCTGCTGGAGACTATAAACTCCAAATAATCCTGAATGTTAACGGGGAAAAATTCACAAAAGAAGCAATACTTCAGATAAAGAGAGTTTCCTAATAGGTAATTTCAAAACTCGCGAACTCGTTTTTTGGTTCTTCATATTCTACTTTGCAGTCACTAACTCTTGCTATTGAGGGTCCGCGCTTTACTTTTTCAACAAAACCCATGAGAGACTGCTCTTCCCCCTCTGCAACAATTTCAACACTCCCATCCAAATTGTTTCTAACCCAGCCAACTACCCCAAATTGCTTTGCCCAAGTAAGCGTGCTAAACCTGAATCCTATCCCCTGAACACGGCCTGTAACAATAATATGGGCCCTAATCATGTACCATAATGTTTGAGTTATTGTTTATATTATTTTCTGTTATTATCAATATGTCCAGGTTGAGTTTATGGATTTAAGGGAAATTCGAATTCACGGTAGAGGCGGGCAAGGTGCTGTAACAAGCTCTCAGGTAATGGCAATAGCAGCATTTTTTGACGGCAAATACAGCCAGGCTTTTCCTTACTTTGGCGTTGAGAGAACAGGGGCTCCAGTAGAAGCCTATGTTCGAGTTTCAAAAAAACCAATTAACCTCAGGCAGCATGTTTACACTCCAGATTATGTTCTTGTATTGGAACCATCGTTGCTAAAAGCAGTTGACACTACCAACGGCCTAAAGAAGACGGGCTTGATTGTTGTTAATTCAAACAAAAAACCCTATGACTTGGGTTTAAAAGGCGGGTTCAAAGTTTATGCAATTGACATTACAAAAGTTGCACTTGACATTATTGGAAAGCCGTTTGTAAATATTGCAGGCTTGGGAGCATTGGCGGGAGTTACAGGCGAAATTTCATTGCAGGCGCTTGAGAAGGCAATTGACCAGCGTTTTGGAGCAAAAGGAAAAATCTCAGACTTGAACAAACAGGCCTGCGCAGCATTATTCGAGGAAGGAAAAAAACTGGGGAAATGAAAATGCCGAGAAGAAAACCAGGAAGCAATGGAAAACCAAGGCCCCGAAGGCAGTTAGCTCGGCACAGGCCAAAATTAGTTTCCCAAAAAGCGCTTGAAACACGTTTGGCCCAAAAGCTGTCAAGAACTAGGTTTGGAAAAGCCCCTCCAGCGGCTGTATCACTGCTCATTTCAAGTTTGGCAAAAAAATTGGTTGCAAAGCAGGTTATTGCTCCGGGAGGAATATCCGTAGTGAGCGGCAGCATAAGCGAAAGGTTTGTGCGCGACCACAGCAAAGATGCAGCCGCGGAAGCTCGTGGCCGGGCAGTCTCGGGAAAAGTGCCCAAGCTTGGGGTTCAGCGGGAATGGCTTGTTGAAGCAAGGTTAGTTTCAGACGGAACATTAACAGTTTTTGTTCAGGAAAAGAAATGATGTTTTATGGCAGCAGAAAAAAACAAGAAATTAAAATTTACTCTTGGAGCAGTAGTTGAAGAGCCGGGGAGCTCAATTAAATACAAGACAGGGGGCTGGCGGATTTTCAAGCCGGAAATAATGCAGGACAAGTGCATTAAATGCGGAACATGCTGGAAAACATGCCCGGACTCGGCAATATACCAGAATGAAAAGGGAGAATTCCATGTTAATTATGATTATTGCAAGGGCTGTTTGATTTGCTTTAACGAGTGCCCTGCCAAAGCAATAAAAAAAGAGGTTGAAAACAAATGAAAACAGTAGAGGAATGTTCCATAGCAGTTGCACGCGCAGTCAAACTCTGCAAAGTTCAGGTCTGCCCAATGTATCCAATAACTCCCTCCACACATATCCCTGAAAAAATTTCGGAATTTGTGAACAACGGCGAGTTAAAGGCAGAAGTAATTGATGTCGAATCAGAGCACTCTGCAATGAGCGCAGCAGTCGGTGCCTCAGCAGCAGGCGCACGAACATTCACTGCAACATCATCCCAAGGGTTCGCATTAATGTACGAGATTCTTCCAATAGCATCTGGAATGCGGCTTCCAATAGTAATGGCTGTTGCAAACAGGTCTTTGAGTGCGCCAATAAGCATTTGGAATGACCATTCAGACACAGTATCTGCGCGGGACCAGGGATGGATACAATTATATGTGGAGTCAAGCCAGGAAGCGCTTGACACGCTTATTCAGGCTTACAAGCTCAGCGAAGACAAGAACATATTGATGCCTTCAATGGTTTGCTTTGACGGCTTTACACTAACACACTTGTTCGAGCCAGTTGACGTGCCGGAACAAAAAGAGGTTGACGCATTTTTGCCGAGCTATAACCCAGTTCAATGGCTTGACATCAAAAACCCCAAATCATTCGGCCCAATAGGATTCCCTGATTCCTTTATG
>JAFGEM010000090.1 GCA_016931555.1 Candidatus Iainarchaeum sp.
AAAAACATTCCGGTCAACATTGTGGGCGAAGGCGGCGTGGGTTTTGTGGAGGCAATGAGAGCTACAAAAAAAAGCAACGATGATGCTATTGCGGAATTTGAAAAAAGGCTTTCGGGAAAAAAGTTTGCCGTAACTTATGATCATCCCGGATACGCCGGGCTGAAAGAGATCGAACTGGCAAAAAAAATTCTTCTCGCCGCGCAGGACAGCGGATTCAAAATTTCTACGATGAAAGAAATAGCGGAAAAGGCGATCTAATTGAAGACAGTTTTAATAACCCTTGAAGGAAAACCCGCTGGCGTGTATCTCGCAAACAAACTTAACAAGGCAGGGTTTTTAGACCTCATTGTACTGGAAAAATCAGGGAAATCAAAATCAAAAAAGTTAAGGAGAATGCTGTTCAAAAAATGGTGGAAACTCCCCCTAAATATGCTCGATGTTTTAATTGCATGGACTTATCTTAGGGAAACAAATGCATTACTAGAGAAAGAGTTACTCCAAAAAAACGGGTTTAACGGAATGCCTGTGGGCATAAAAATTTTTGAAACAAGCAATGCAAATTCAAAAGAATGCATTAAAAAACTTGAAGCAGAAAAACCCGAAGTTATTGTTGTATTAGGCAGTTCAATTCTAAAGCCGGAGGTAATTTCCAAGGCAAAAAAATACTGTTTGAATGTCCATGGGGGAATGCTACCAAAATATAGGAATGTGCGTTCAGAATTCTGGGCGTTATACACAAATGACTTGGAAAATTTTGGGCCTAGCATTGTGCATTTGGACGCGGGCCTGGACACAGGGGCCATTGCCTTCCAAAAAAAAGTCGGGCTTAATGGAAACGAAAACCTGACTGAAATGAAACTCAAGAACACTGTGCTTGGTGTAGAACTGCTTCTCAAGGCATTGTGCATGGTAAAAAAAGGAAAAAAACTGCCAAAGCAGCCTCAAGACAAATCCAAAAGAGAGTTCTTTCCCACTCCCGGTTTTACTGACTATGCTAAATTGTTCTTAAAAAAAAGAAAATTTTAGGAAATCATTCTGAACACTGTTTTTATATCCGTTGATTTTAGTTCACGCAGCAAAAGCATTACAAGCACAAACACTCCTGCGAGCAGGGCATATTCCAAAAGCAAGGCAAGCCCAGATACTTGAAAACATTCAGATACTGCAAAAACCATTGCACAGGCAATAATTGTCTTCCCAATACTCTTGAAAGGAAATCTGCGAAAATGTTTGAAAACATAAGCTGTGGACAAGAGTGCTGCCAAAAACATTGAAACAAGGGAAGCGTTTGCAGCTCCCTCAATTCCCTGAATAGGAATAAGCAAATAAAGCAGGATAATATCAACAATCAAAGCAAGCAATGCAATTAGAGCAGCCTTTACAGGCGCGCCTTTCGCAGAGATTATTGTTTCAGAAACACCAAAAATTGTCATAAAAACAAAGGCTATTGAAAGTATTTCCAACGGCGGCGCTCCCGGCGCGTATGCTGCCCCATAGATTAACTGGATTAACTCGCTGGATGTAGAGAAAATCAGTGCAGCACAACCTGCAACCACAATAAACGAATACCTATAGGCGTTTCTAATATAAAACAAAGCCTTTGCTTTGTTGGCAGTGTAAACTGTTTCGGAAACAAGAGGGAATAGGACAAGGGAGATTGTAACTGCGAGTTCAAAAGGCAAGCGTGCAAGGCTTTGCGCCGCAGTATAATAGCCAGCCAACAAACTCCCATCTAACTGTGGTGAAAGAGCTTTGAGAAACAGAAGGTCTATGCTCATAAAAAAATTTTGCATCAAAATGTAAAATATAATCGGGAGAGAGAAAAGAAAAATTTTTTTTGCCGGGTAACTGCCTTTGCTTCCAAATCCTATTAAGGCAAATCCAGCAAGTACTGCGAAAAGTGACGCTAAAACAAGGCCAAAAAAAACCCCGATAAGCGAGAATCCAATCAAAGCCAAAATTATTGGAAGAGCAGCACGAAGTATCCTGTAAAGCACGAAGAAAGCAGACTGCATTTTAAATCTCTTCAACCCGTTAAGATATCCTACTGTTGTTGAATAAAATGGCTGCAGCAAAGGAACAAAGGCAGTTATACGTATGTAAACTCCAATCCCTGGTTCGTTCAGAAGCAGAGCAATATAGTCTGCTAAGATAAAAAGCAACAAAAACAGACATAGCGAAAATAAAACCTGGGTTTTCAATGCACTGCGCAATATTACCTTTGCTTTCTCCGGAGTTTCCGAAACAAATTTTGAAACAGCCTGCTGTATGCCTGTAATCAGGACAATGTTAAGAAGTGACACTATTGAGAGCACAATTCCAAATATTCCAAATTCACTTGGAGACAAAATAACTCGGCCCAAAACAAAAAGCAGGGCATAGCCTGAAAGGAAAAACACTATCCGCGACAGGAATAAATAAAATGTTCCCTTTTCAATTGAAGCCATGGCAAAAATAGAAGTGCAGAAAACTCTTTAAACAATCTCTACACAAATGATTCTGTTTTTGCACCAAAAGCTTAAAAGTATTAACCCAATAAGAGGCATATATGGAAGAAAAAAATTTGTCTTTCAAAGACCTGCAGCAGATATGCTTTAAGGAAAAAGACTGTGTTATTATGCGCGCTTACAGGCGCATAAGCACACGCATAACATTTGCTATATACAAAAACAAGGGCCTGTTGCCCTGGCACATTACAATACTCTCTTTTATTGTAGCAATTTTGGGCGCGGGTTGTCTGCTTTCCGGGTCTTACGAATATTTGGTTGCAGCAGCCATTCTTTTCCAAATTTCATTCATTCTCGATTGTGTCGACGGGGAAATAGCAAGAATAAACAAAACAGGCAGCCCTTTCGGCGCGTGGCTGGATCCAAGATTTGACTATTACAGCATGGCACTCTATCTAGGAGCAGCTGCAATAGGCCAGTACTGGCTACAGGGGAACATAGATTTTCTTCTAATTGCAATTCCCGCAATAATAAATCTTGGCATGGTTTCAGAAATAATAGGCACAAGAGCAGCATATGTGCCAAAAACAAGTTTGCAACCAACTCTTGGAAAAAACAAGAGTAGAATAGGGCACAGGGGCCTGACAGCACTCATAATTACTATAGGGCTTCTTGCAAACTCCGTGTTTGCAATGCTCGCAATATTTGCAGTGCTCTGGGTTTTTGTCTGGATCAAAATGATAGTAGACTTTTATAGGCTAGTAAAAAGAATTAAGGCTGAATCCACTGCTTCTCCAGCAAAAAATTAAACAGCCTTTCAACCGATTCTTTGGGATTTTTCCTGTCAGTGCAAAGCACTAAATCCGGATTCTTTGGCTCTTCATAAGGCAGGTTT
Source organism: Candidatus Iainarchaeum sp. (assembly GCA_016931555.1). GTDB lineage: Archaea > Iainarchaeota > Iainarchaeia > Iainarchaeales > JAFGEM01. The sequence continues at coordinate 3,343 of JAFGEM010000090.1, forward strand.
ACGCCCAAAAAATTTTCAAACCCCTTCTCACGCGCCCTTGCTTTCATGTAATGCCCTTTTACATCGCGCTTTTCACAAACCTCGAGAGGGCATTTAACATAAACTTCCAGAAAAACAGGAATAATTTTTTTTGCATAATCCCTTACCTCCTGAGTAGGGGATGCAACACACGCAATATTCAAAACATTGTTGCTTGTTATTATCTCACAGATTCCCGCAACACGCTTTATGTGAGTATTGCGTTCTTCCTTTGAATAACCCAAATCAGCTGAAACACGTTCGCGGATAACGTCCCCGTCAAGCAGAACAACAGCCACTCCTTTTTCACGCAGTTTTTCCGCAAGGGCATTTGCAATAGTAGTCTTTCCGCTGCCGTGCAGACCAGAAAACCATATTGTTCCGCCATTCGAACCCATAAAATTCATCTTCCCCTATTCTTAAGAGCAAACTTCAATTTTTCAAGCACAGTGTCGGGGATTTGCACCATTCCCATTGTATCCCTGTCCCCGCCGTGAAAATCGCTGCCACCGGATTCAAGCAAACCAAGCTCTTTCGCTTTTTTTTGGTAAAACCTTATGAGCTCAGAATTCTGCTGCCCGCTCAGACCCTTTCTCTTGCAGATAATATTGTAAGGGTAATAAGTTTCTATTCCAAGGCCTCCTTGGCTCTGAAAGAATTCTATTGCTTTTACTGAATCTTTTTTTTCAAAAACACCGGGATGCGCAAGAAAAGGCAGGCCCCCCGATTTTAATATCACGGATATTGCTTGTTTAACGCCTGGTTTTTGCACTCTGTCAACATAAGCGGGTTTTCCAACACCCAAATAGCCCTCAAAAGCACTCCTAATAGAAGGAATCCTTTCAGGGTATTTGGATACAAGCAAGGCTGCAATATGGGGCCTTCCAATAGCGCCTTTTGCAAGCTCGCGTAGCTCTTCAAAAGTTATTTCAAACCCAAGCTTCTGAAGCTTCTCAATTATCTTTTTCTTTTGCAAAAGCCTGTCACGCTCTGCTTTTTCCACAAATTCAAGCAAAGCCTTGTTTTCAGTGTCAACAAACAATCCAACTACTTCTATTTCCTTAAACCCCACTTTTTCCTCATCGCAATTAATTTCTATACCCGAAACAACTTCCAGGTTCTTCCCTTTTGCATAGCGCACCGCAGCTTCAATCCCGCCAAGCGAATCGTGGTCTGTCAAAGCAATTGCACTCAAACCCTTTTGCAAGGCAAAGTCAACAATCTGTTCCGGCGAGAACAAGCCGTCTGAGGCACTTGAATGCATGTGTAAATCAATCATTTTTATCGCCTGCAAGAAACTCAACAAGCTTTGCTGAAAGCCCTTCAAATCTATTCTTTTCAATAAAAACTTTTTTAACAGGCAACATCCTTACAAAAGCTTCGCCTGTTCCACTGTCTTTAAAAACCTGTTTTTTTCCAAAAGAACTGTCAACAGTGTAAGGCTGCCCAATATTCTCCCTAAAAGGAAAGAGTTTAATATGGAGATGCTCTTTTTTTTCAATCCAGTTAGTGGATTTCCCATAAACTGCAATGGAAACTGCAGAGTCTCTTGAAACAACAGTCACATCAAAATCCTTTGACTCCAACGCCATTACTCTTGCCATTGCATTGGAAAGCATGGAAAAAGCAACACCATAATTTTTTGCGATCCCAGGATAATGAAAAAGCTGGCAAAAATGCGTTAAATGGGCAAAAGGCATTAACTGTATTGTAAAATCCTTTTCAGGGTCGCCGCCTGTTTTAGGGGAGAGAGTTGCAAACCAGCCATCATTCAAATCCCTGCCAATTCTGAATATTACTTTGGCACCATAACCTGTCAGCCCGCCTACTTTGATTGAGGATTCTCTGCACAAAGCACAGTCTTTTTTATGGCAAGTGCTTTCAG
>JAFGEM010000091.1 GCA_016931555.1 Candidatus Iainarchaeum sp.
AACCATAAGTTTTTTATTCTAAAAAAACCTAATAAGAACATGAAAGTAACAAAAATTTTTGGAATTGTTCTTGTAATAATTGCATTGCTCTGGATAGGCAACAATTTTTTGCACGGAAGAAGCTGTGTTGTAGGAACTTCCCTCTGCGGCTTTGATTTGGGGCAATTCCTTTTGAGGTCAGTAATTCCCGTAATCCTTATTATTGTTGCCTTGATAGTTGCCTCGCGGGGAAAAAAGTAATTTCTTTTCACTTTTTTTGTTTTAGAAACAATAAAATACAAGTTTAATTATAATTTTTGTCAAATGTTTTGTAAAAAATCACTTATTTTATTTCTACTGGTTTTTTTTATAGGCAATACTTTTGCCGAAAACGTAGGATGGCCTCCGTGCCCAATAAATTCTTCTGAAGCAGGGGACGGATTATGTTATTGCAATGCGCCATATGTCGGATTGTACAGTATCTGCATTACCTGCGACAAATACTGTGAGTTATTACAGCCTGATTCCGGAGGAGTAAGCGGCACTTATAATAACGGAACATGTGACTGCGAGTGCGGCGTAGGATATGCTGCAGTCGAAGGAGTCTGCACTTCATGCACTCAAATATGCAATTCAATGATTCCAAACAGCATAAATGCATCCCAAGAACCCAACAAGTGCGAGTGCATCTGTGCTGTGGGTTATTATGCCAGTGGAAGTGTTTGCATGCCATGCAGCAGCTTCTGCACTGCACTGGACCCCAACAGCATGAATAACGCGACACAGCCAAACATGTGCAATTGTGTCTGCATTTCAGGTTACGAGGAAATTGACGGAGAATGTGTGCCTGTTGGCGAATGCACAAGCTTTTGCCAGAGCGCGCTTGCACACTCTTACGGAATAATGGAGGGCGAGGATTGTGTTTGCTATTGCAATGAAGGATATGTTTACATTGAGGAAGAAGGATGTGTAACTGATGAAGAATATGAGGAAAAAATCTGCGATGCAGGCTGCAGAAACCAAGACCCTTATACCCATGGAGCTGTTGAAGGTGATGATTGCATGTGTTACTGCATTGGGGGTTATGTTTTTTATGAAGACGCATGTATCAGCGAAACAGAGTACGAGGACATAATATGCAATAACAGTTGCAGTGCAGACTATGGAAATGCTTATGGCATTGTGGAAGGCGAAGATTGTAGCTGCTATTGCGAGCAGGGATACGAAATTATTGGCGGGAGATGCCAAGCTATTGGACAGGGCTGTGAAGGATTTTGTGATGACATTCCGAATTCGTATCTTGTTGAGACAGAGGAAGAATGCTCATGCTACTGCAATTTTGGCTATGAGCCCGTGAACGGGAGCTGTGTTAAAAAAAGAGAGCCCAGTGCGCAGGAGATAAATGCGGTTGTGGAGCAAATTTCCGGAGCAACTGATGCTCCTGAAAATGTTGAAAAAGGCGAGGAAAAAACGGAAGAGCAGAAAAAGGAAGCCATTGAAAAAATTGCCAATGCAGAGGGCCTCGAAAAAATGGATTCGGAAGCAAAATCAAAGGAGAAAAAGGAATCTGACAAAGAGAAATCAGGGAAAGCAGTTGCAGGCGCTGATTCCGTAACCAAGGAAACGATAAGCGATCTGCTTGTAAGGCTTGACGCGCTCAGGTCAGAGGCTTCTGAATTGTCCAAAAAGCTTGACGAGCTTGGCTCGGGCGATAAACAAGCAGAGTTGCTGGAAAACGCCTGGAAAGAGTCCAGCGAAGAATTCAGGGAAAAAACACTTGAGGATATACACGCGCTTCTCAAGAGCCTTGAAGAAAGCGGCGACATGCGCCTAGAGGGCAACGAACACTTGAAGGATTATTATTCGAAAATAGAGGCAGGAATGGATGAAACACAGGCGTTGCTCGAGGTTTTCGGGCTGCTTTTGTACGGCGGCACAATAAAAACAGGCGAAGATGTCAGCGAGGTTGTCCTGAATGACTGTTACAACGCGCTTTTGGAGCAGTTAATGGATGAGGACCTGTACAAGAGCAGGAGCAGGTACAATGATGCAGTCAGCATTTTTGGAAAAATCAATTCCGCAATTAAAATAAACAATCAAGTTAACGGGCTTGTTGACGCAAAGCTCATGTCAAAAGACAGGGCAAGAATCCTAAAGGGAGGCACGTGGCTTGGAAAATTTATTTCATTTGTTGCAAGCAAGCTCCCTGTTTTCGGGAGTGCTGCAGACAAAATAACCGAGAAAACCTTTGACACGTCAATGAAAGCATTCCAGGGAGTTGCAGTTGCAACAACATACGAGGAGATATGCTATAAAGATGCAATGTCAAAAGAATGTGAAGAGGCAGAGGAAAGGTATTGGGCATGGGTCTATGCACAGGATGGGGCTAAAAAATGAAACCAATCTTTTTGATTGCGGCAATTTTTTCTGTTATTCTTCTGTTAGGCTGTCCCCAGCCGTCAGATTGCGGCAATGGGGTTTGCGAGCCTTACGAGTCTCTGGAAAGCTGTCCGGAAGACTGCGAACAGGATGCTTTGGAATTTGAAAAGGCAGAATGGATAAATTCATTGCTTGTTGCCCAAGGCTTGGAAGAATCTTTAGTTAAAATTAAAGGCAGCGAAATAATAGTGCGTTACAACCAGCCTGAATTATACAGTGAAATAGATCCAATAACCCATTTTGGCATTATTTTGGGAACAGTATCAGGAATTGCGCCGGAGCTTGAAACAATAAAAATACAGGCATTTGTTGCGGAGGAACCATTTTCCGAGGTAATTGTTTCAATGGATAACCTTTTGGCATACCAAAACAATGAAATGGATTTTGAATCTTTTGCAAAAACATGGGAAATTAATGCAATAACAAAATAGATTCATGTTAATGAAAACAATAAAATATAAGTTTTAACTAAAATTAGGGCATGAAACTATAATAATTTTTGAGGGATTTTTTTGAAAACAAGCAGTATATTGGTTTTATCGCTTTTGATTGCAATAACTTTATTGGGTTGCCCGGAGCCCCCTCCTGCCTGTGCAGGAGAAGGCGAAACAATTCCAGTAATTGCAAATCCGCCACAATGCTGTGAAGGATTGGAATTGATTCCTCCAAAACAAGCGAACATTTTAGGCTCTGCAGGAATATGCACTGCAAAATGCGGGAACGGAACCTGTGATGTGGCTACTGAAAGCGCGTACAATTGCCCTGTTGACTGTGAACCGAAACTTAGCGTTGCAGAGCACGGGTTTGAAATACAGTTTTTGGATGCAGATGAAACTCCAATTCAAGATTTAGAATTAGAATTTGCCCCTATCACAGATGCCGATGAACCGGAATTTGACAAGGCAAAAAAATACGTGAGCAATGAACAGGGAAAAATTACTCTTGCGCCGGAAGATTTGGAATACCTTTTTTTAGAGTATTCAGACGGAGAAGGGCATGTAAAGACGCGCATGATTTACCAGGGAGAAACAATTGCAAATACAGTTCGCTTGATGGACATGCAGTGGCTTGAGCCGGATGAAGGCTTTGAACAGCTTGAACAATTGGAAATTTTAGGAGTCTACTGTGACTTTTCTGATATAGATGTTTTAGGAGGCTCTGTAATACAGGTTACTTTGGATCCACTAATGCGTTTTATGGAGGTGCCGGAATCAGAGGTTTTTGAAATAGAAGGCATGGCATGCCCTATCCCGAGTGACGACCCCGAAAAAAACTTTGTGCTTCCGGATGGCTGCAGTCTGCTGGCTAACGCCCCCACTTATGGTTTTATGTCTGTAAATGTTGGCTGCATAAATCAAGAGATTGAGGATATGGGCTGTGTATACTATGATTTAGATGAGGTAATGCTCACAGGCGGAAAACTCGTTCGGACAACTCTTACAGACAAAACGCTTATAGAATGCCGGGTTGAAGACTATTACGCGCAAACCAATGACTTTATCCGGGGTTTTGACTATCATCCCGGGCCTTATGTCCTTTCCTTTTACATTGGCTATGACCCTGAAACAAAAGAACTCACAAAAATAAGTGACTGGGATTCATTGTTTGCATTCTTTGCGCCGATAGATTCAGAGGAAAAAGTCTGGGGCGCGTTATCCCTTGCAACGTCCTCGGATATTTACTGCAGTTTTGAGAGTGAGGGGCTTCCACCATGGCCGCCGGAAGGCTATGTTTATGACGAAGCTGAATGGTTCGGGGAATACGAGGAATTTTGGGTTCCAAAGGAAGAGATTAAGGTTTCAAGCATAGAGGAAACAAACACAGGATATAAAATGCGTGTGCTTGCAGAAGAACAGGGGTGCCCGTGCTACATTGACTTTTACGAATATGATCTGGAAGTTACCTACGAAGGTGAAGTAACCAAAGGGGAAGCAACCGGTGTTTATTCAGCCAACTCCGGCTGCATATGCTAAAAAAAGAGGTTTTTTATGAAAAAAAATATTTGCATTGCAATTTTCATGCTGGTTTTTTCTGCTACTGTTTTTGCAGACGGGTGTATAATTCCGGATTATGATTATTATGGGGATATTCTTGCCCCAGAGCAAAAGGCAGTGATTTATTGGGACGGAACCAAAGAACAATTGATTCTTTCCACAAAAATTTCTTTGGACGATGTAAGCAATTTTGCTTGGGTTGTTCCGATACAGTCAAACACAAAGCCCGAAGTTGAAGAGGCAGATGAAGAAATATTTTTTGAACTGGCAGAACTTTTTTCACGCGACAAGGAAACGGGCTATGATAGGCTGCTGCCGCCATTGGGCGGCATGGAATCAGGGCATCAGGGAGTTGAGGTAATTGAAACAAAAAAAATTGATGTTTACGACATTGCAATTTTGGCTGCCACTGATAGCACTGCCCTTTTAAACTGGCTGAATGAAAACAATTTCAGCTTTCCAGAGGAAAAAAAGAATGTTTTAGAGTACTATGTTACGCTTGCCAACAATTACAAGCCCTATTATTTTGTTGCAAACAAAGTCAATCTCAGCAACAAGTATCCGGATTTAGCGGTTTCAGAGCAGGACAGGGAATGCGCAAAAAGCCTTGTCCTTAGCGTTAATGAAGAAGTAATCTATGACCCGTATATTGTGAGAGATTTGGAGGGATTCATCCAATATCTTATCTATGATTTGGAATATGAGGAGTGTGAAAACACTGATTTTGATGCCGTGTTTGTTTTAACCCAACTTGGAGTGGGAATAAGCACTCCTCTAAAGTATACTTTCACTCCAGATGAGCCCACATACCCAATGCACATGACAAGCGTCAATCCAGGAAGCACGCAGGCGACTGTTTTTTTGATAGGGGAAAAGTGCTTTGACGACAAGGAAAAATACCTGAGCTTTGATGCGGCTCTCGAAAACCAGGGTTTTGCGCAAGGGCACGGCTTTGAAAAGGGCAAATGCATAACCCAGACAAGTTTTAACGGAGAAACAGCAAAGCTCTTGCATGACTCGTTTTTCAAAGAAACAGACTACGCCCCCTCTAATCCAGATAAGTCGCTGTACGAGATAATCTGGGAGTTAATTGTTAGCATAATAGAAAAAATCTTTGTTCCCTATGCTTAACTCTTTTTTTTGGCGCAGGGATTTCCGATAAAATAAAATACAAGTTTTTCTTAATTATACAAGGTGTAAAAGATTGAATTCTAAAAGAATTTTGCCGTTACTTGGGATTCTCGTTATCCTCGTTATAGCTCTGTATTTTCTTTTGGGGTTAAAACAGGAGGGCAATATTTCTGTTGTTCCTCCAGATGCAATTGACTGCGGCAACAGCATGGATTGCCTGAGAAATGCTGCAGAGAACGGGGAAAAAGCAATGGCATTTATTGAGGAAGAGCCAGTGCAGTATACAATAAAAGAGCTAAGGCAATTTGAGAACCAAGGAATAGAGCCTCCTGAAAGAGAGGGAGCGCTTTTTTCTCATTTAGTAAAAGAGTGCAATGAAGAGGAATGCACTGTTGCAATAAGAATTGAAAAGTTTCCGAGTGACACTCCGGATTTTATGGTTCAAATAATGCAGGGTTTTCGCGATATGGAGTGTAGAATGCCAGCAGAAGATGTTGGAACATTTCCAGAGGACATTTCAAATTGTTCCGGACCATATATCGAAGGAATAAAAATTTTGGAGGGCCAGTACGCTGCTTAGGAATAATTATTTCTTTTTTTTGCCCTTAACCAAGCTGAATGCTATTGCAATACCAACAATAACAATACAAGCTCCGAAAATGTAAATCAAATAATCAATCCAATCTTGCTTTGGAGGCGGTTTTGGAGGGGCATTGCCATTACTGTCAATAACTCTTGGAGAATATCCTGTTCCGTCATCAGAAATAAGTGTTTTTGGGTCAATCGGCTGCAAATCAAGTGTTTCCTCAAAATCAATATTCCCAGCAACAGTGCCAGTAGCAGCATTGCTTTCTAAAACATCAACTCCAATATTAAAGCCATCACTCACAACAAGCATTAAGCGAGTAGCAGGCACAGAATCAATCAAATCCAATTCTGTTTCCGAAAAATCTTTTTTCAATAAGCGCCAGCCCTCTCCTGAATTATCTGCCCAGTAAATATCAGTTAAAAGCAGGTCTCCAGAATCTGAATCGCTAGTACCCCACTTTATCTTTTCAACAGAATCCCAATTCCCGCCATTATTAGGTTGCACTATTTGAATTGAAGGATTGTTTTCTGAGCGCACTACAACACATTTTTCGTCTGCTGAGTTATCCAAAACAGAAACAGTAGCAACATTCTCATTGTAAGGGACTATAATTGAAAAAGCATAGTACCCCTCTTCTAATAGTGGATAATCCCCGAATTTTTCTTCATACGCCATGAAGTCATAATCCTCAATTTCATTGCCGCTTGAATCGCGCAATACTGCTGAATGCGTGTTTTCAAATTCAGTGCTCTGGTAATCCATTACAGCGTGCTCAAAAACCTTTGCACTGCAGTAAAACTCCTCTCCAATTATTAAACCAGTGATTTCAATTCCTTTAGGCAACTCTTCATAAGAAATTGCAAGGCAATAGCTTGGCAAAAAAGCGCAAAGCAAAACCAAAAAAATTATTTTCCTCATTTCATCACTTCACAGCAGGCGTATTGGGAGAAGGGCAATAGACTGCTCCTGGCGGGCAATCGTCTTTGGGTGTGGGAAATGTTCCAAGAATCTCGCCCACTCCATAGTAAAGATTGTAAGTAACCCATCTTTGATTATCCGTTACTTTTGGGCTTGCATTCATAAGCGAATATTTATTTTTTGAGGGAGTTCCCTGAAACTCGTGCTTTCCAACCCAATAACCGTCAGTAACTCTAGTGCCCCATTCATCCCCCCCAAGATTTGCGTTAATCGCAAGTTTTCCGTAAGGGCAGGAAATCGCAGTCAATGTTGTATCACTTGTTTCATGTAATCTGCCGCCTTCGTCAATTGCACAGAACAAGTGCATTATTTCATGAGCCATTATTGAAGAGCCGCCGTTATCAGCGTCAACTAACGCAGCTTTCCTGTTTCTAAAAGCGTTTGTATATCCTTCAAAACCCCAGTCAATCAGGCCCACAATAGTGTTTTCGGCCATTTGGACATTGCTCAACTGCCTTTGTTTTGTGGGAACAAAGCCGATATTGAACTTGTACATTCCTGAGGGCAGTTCATTCATTGCTGAAAGAATTTCGCCTACGCTGCTTGTTCTTGCAGTAAAACTTGGAGACTCAAAGGGATCCTCTGAAACAGTGAAAATAATGTTTTCCTCTGCAACAGGCATTATTGCCTCAAAAAAGCTTTTGCTTGAATAAGCGAGATCAAGGTAATTCTGCAAGTTGGTTTGTCCAGTGGGGAGAGTTGCTTTTGGAGTCTGCTGTGATTCAGTTGCAATTGACTGCAGCTGGTTATTCGGAAAAACTTTTTCTATACCCTGTTTGCAGGCAATGCTCGGCAAATCTTTTTGGGACGTCCTCTTTTGGATTCTTGCATAGTCAATTACCCCACTAAATTCGTATCCCGCAAATTTAAAGTCCTGGGCATCGCATGAAAAATCATAATGTATTGAAGCGAGTAAATCAGAAAAATTAACCTGAATTATCCTGTCTTCCGGCCTATCTTGCAGGGGAATAGGGAATCCGGGAGTAGCGTTTTTGAAAACACAGTAATCGCAAAAATCTTTTGCCCAAAAACCAATTCCAATCGGGACTGTTTTAATATATACCCTTGCCGAAGGATAAACATCATAAGCAATTCCTTTTCTGTCCAATTCAATCTGTGTTACATCTCCGGAATCAGACATTTTTGTCACATAAATTTTTGCCTTGAAAATGTATTCCCCCTTATATTCTGTGTTTTGCGGGTCAACATAAAACTCGTAAAAACGCCAAGTTCCAATGCTCCTTTCATTTTGGGGGATTTCAAAAAAATCAAAATAATCTTCCAATTCTTCTCCCTCTGCCATTTTACCCCAGTCTTCAGAAGGCCCGTTAATAAGGCTGACATCAGGAAAAACATTTTTTGGTGTAAAAGTATCCCCCTCAATATCCAATTGCATTCTCGGGCTTTGGTTTTCTGTTTCCCAAAAAAAACTTTCCTGCTCTGCCTTTACTCCAACCATTACAACTGTTTTTTTTCCCGCAACATGCTTTGCCTTTCTCAAAGCCTGAAAAGCCTCCAAAACACGAATTTCTGCCATTACAGTAGGCTTTACAATAACATTCTTTGAATCCTGTAAAGTTTGCCCGCTCATTGTAACATAAGTGGCAGTAATTGTCAGTGTAATTTCTTCAAATTTATGCCCTTGTTGGTGCGCCTGAAAAAAACCACTCGCCATGTAATGAGTTACAAACTCGTTATTTTGGAGAGAAACTGTTGAGGCTTCCGGAGTTCCCACATAAGCCTGCCAAGCCGCATCCTGTGCAGTAATTGAAATTGAAACTGTTCTCCCGTCCAAATTGTTTTCCCCCTCCCGCACAAAACCGGATATTTCAAGAGTGTCTTCACCGTCAGCATAAACCACTTTTGAATCAAGATACAGTGTAACGCTTGCCATGCATTCCTTTCTAATCCAACAGTCTTCGTCTGCACAGTCAATAAAACCGTCCTTGTCACCGTCTACCCCGTCATTGCAGATCCATTCAGTAGTGCAAAAATCATCCTCAAAACAATCGGGGTCATCACAATCCATGTAGCCATCTCTGTCATTGTCTTCCCTGTCATTGCAGGTTGTTTCACCACAAACAGGGTCTTCGTGGCAGTCCCAATCATCACAATCAACTTTCGAATCCTCGTCGTCATCTATGCCGTCAGTGCAGTTTTTTTCTATTGTCGGAAAGCAAATGCGGTGGCCGTCATAACCCTGGCCGTATTCAGGATCATCAAAAGGAATGTCCTGGTGCCACATGCACTTTTCGTCTTCCTCACACTCCCAGTCATACTCGCATTCACTGCAAAATTTTTTACAACTGCCACCACAATCAACGCCTGTTTCATCTTCATCCTGCAAATGGTCTTTGCAGTGGTCTGTTGTCCATAAATTGCTTTCCTCCCTTAACTGTTTCCCCCCTATTTTGCACACCCATTGGCTCCAATAAGAATCATATCCCGATATTGTCCCTACTTCGCCCTTTAAATAGCTCCAGCCATAACACTTTTGCCCAGTCAAATCAGGCTCTGGAGTTGCGGCTGTTGCAACAGAAGCCAGAAATAAGGCTACTATAATTAGGGGAATTAAAAGTAATATTTTTGAATTCATAAAAATTATTGTGTGTTGCACTGCGTGTTAAAAAGATCCTGCAAGTCATCCGCTTTTTGCGCGTATTCGGCTGCTTTTTCCGTGTCTTCCTCAATCAGAGAATGATATCTATACCCTTGGTATGAGAGTGAGAGATAAGAACAGTCAGTTCCTGCAAAGCAATAATTCGCGTTTTCGCATGCACTGTACTGCCAGCTTTCCCCCGCAGGATGAAGCCACACTATTTTACAGCCGAGTGTGTCAGCGCATGAATCCAAGTCATTGCAGTAGGAGCAGCAGCCTGGTGCGCATTGAAAGCATGTGGGGGCATCAAACATTAAAGTATCACACAATTCTGCTGGGCACCTTATTGACTCGCAATATTCAATGCATTCTCTTCTGTTTTCGCGCGCATCACAATATTTGGGAGTAAACTTCTGATTCGGGCTGACATTCATTTCCCCGATACTTCTTCCATTAAAATTAACTTCCAAATAATAAGTTCTTGGGGTTATTGGGGAGAGTGTGAGTGTTTCCTGCACAGTGCACAAGCACTCTGTTGCATATGGCCCGCATTCTTCTTCGAGTATTATTGCAATAGAATCCCCTTCTATTGCGTAATCTCCCGTGAGTTCGCAGCCTTCACAAATTTCTTCCAATTCCAAAACAATTTTCATTGAATTCCCCTCGAATTCTGCTGAAACAATTTTGTTTTCTCCGCCCATTCCAAGGCATTCGCCACTCTCAATAGTGAGTGTTGTCTCTGAGCTGCCATCACCCCACTCGCAATAATCTTGCCATTCATCGCAGACATTTTCCCAGTTATTTTCGCATTCAATTTTTTTTGCAGGGCAATCCTGCCAAAAATCGTATGCATTATCCCCCAAATGGGCTTTTATCACGCCCGTAATTTTGCTTTCCACCTGTTCAAATGCAGTTACAGACGCATTTGCCACGGAAACAAGCTTGCTTTCCCCGTTTCCAGTTATCCTAATCTTAGACCAGCCGCCATCCATTATAAACGGGTCTTCATAGTATTCTGCGAGAGAGAAAAAGCCGCTTGTAAGCGCGGCATTGTAAATGCCAAGCATTTCTTCCTCGCTCGCAGTAAACGTGTCCTGTGTCTCCATTCGCAGCCCCATTCCTTTTGTAAAAACAGAGCTTCCGTCGCTATCAATAGTCAATGAGTATCTGCCCCATTCCAAATGCATTGCGCCGCTGCTGTAATCTAAAGCAAAATCATTGGGGAGAGTATCAACAGGCGGCATTGGAGGCTGAGGACAGCCGCTAAACAAAACAATTAGAAGAACAAGCAAAGCAAAAATAATGCGCTTCATCTGTTCTTTATAATAGTTTAAATTCTATATAAATTTATCTTTCTTTGATTAAAAGAAAAATTAAAAAAATAAAAAAAGGGGAATTGCGTTACCTCAGTTCCTGTATTTGTGCATTGTGGCGTGAGCCTGTTCTTTCCAAGTGTTCTAATTCCAAAACATTTGAACAGAAGCTTATTGCTCTTCCCTTTTTGCCTTGTCTTGCAGTTCTTCCTATTCTGTGGATGTATGTTTCGGGTTCCTGCGGAAAGTCAAAGTTAATCACATTGTCAATGTCATCAACATGAATTCCCCTTGCAACAAGGTCTGTTGCAATGAGAACACCGCCCCTAAAGCCCTTGTATTTTTCCATTATCCTGTTGCGCATGTTCTGTGGCTTGTCTCCATGGATTGCAAATGCTTTAACTCCTCTTTTTGCAAGTTCGTGTGAAAGCCAGTCTACTGTGCGCTTTGTCCTGCAAAACACAAGTGTTTTTGCCTGGGGATGTGTTTTTATGATTCTTTGAAGTGCGCTCACTTTTTGTTTTCTGTCAACCATCATGTAGAATTGCTCTACTTCTGCAACTGGGCTTTCGTCCTCGCTCAAATCAAAGAAAATCTTATCCTGTTTCATGTATTGTTCTGTGAGCTCAAGGATTTCTTCAGGCATTGTTGCAGAGAAAAGCATTGTCTGCCTTTCGCGCGGAATTTCATGGATTATTTTTTCAATATCCTCGCGGAATCCCATGTCAAACATTTTGTCAGCCTCATCCAATATAAGGAAACTGACATTTTTTCCGTTTAACAGGCCCCTGTAAAACAAATCCAAAAGCCTGCCGGGAGTTCCGACAACGATTTCTGGTTTTTTGTAAAGCAGGTCTGCCTGTACATTAATGCTTTGGCCTCCGAAAACAGCTACTGTTTTCAGGTTGCTTCCGATTGCAATTTCTGCAATCTCTTTTTTTGCCTGCATTGCAAGCTCTCTCGTGGGCACTACAATAAGCGCCTTAAAGCCTTGCCCTGGAGAAATTTTTTCTATTAGTGGAATTGCAAATGCGGCTGTTTTTCCAGTGCCTGTTTTTGCCTTTCCAATAAAATCCTTTCCTTCCAAAGCTGCAGGAATCGTTTTTTCCTGTACTTCACTGGGCTCTTTAAAGCCCTTGTTGCGAATAGCCTGTTTTAAGCTGTCGCTGATTTTTAGTTCGTTGAAATTCAATTAATCAACTCCGATTTTGTGTTTTTGTCAAAAACCAATAATTGGTTTTTGATAGCCAATAATGGCGCTGTTTTTACAGTGGAATTATTGGATTTAAAAGAAGGCAAAAAACGCTATTCTGCGTTTAACACAGCGAGTTTTTCGGTTAAGAAAAAAAATAGAGTCTTTTTATCCTATCTTTTACATTAATAATTCTCTTTCAAAATGCTTTTAAACCCTGCTTTTCGCTAGATTCCCGCAACATTTGAGAATCCTACTGCGCCTGCCTTTGTAGGCTCTAAAAAACGCAGCATTCTATCAATATCGCTTAAAATAAATTCTTTGAATCCCTTGAATTCGAGATTTTTAAAGTGAGGGAGATCAGCAAGCATTTTGTGCAATTCCTGAAAAACAGTTATTGCCTCATCCAGCCTCTTTAACTGTTCCAGGCAGAATATCTTGCCGAACATTGCAGCATGCGTCCACTTGTCCTCTGCAAACTTGAATTCAGTCCTTTCAAGCTCAAGGACATTGTCAAAGGCTTTTACTGCATCTTCAAATTTTTCAAGATGAAACAAAATCCAGCCCTTTTTATACCATGCTTTTACAAGATGCGTGTCTAAAAACAAGGCTTCCTCGTAGCATTCAAGCGCATCCGCAAGCTCGCCCAAATGCGCCAATAACTCCGCTTTCTTATACCACAATCCAGGGTTTGTAGAATCAAAAATATAATCAAGTTTTTTCAATGCTTCCTCATGTTCTCCCTGCTGTTCAAGCATTACAATTTTTTCAAAAACTCTTCGCGCAAGAGGCGTAAAAACAGTTCTGTACTGCCAACAATCACTGCACAGTATCTTTTTTTCCGTAATCTCCGAATCCCCTTTGAGCTTTCCCGGAGCAACTTCCTTTATCTGGCTTTGCTTCAATTTCCTACCGCACTTTTCGCAATTCGGCATGTGAAAATAAGAGAATTTGAGATATAAAATAGTATTGCTTAGCTCGAGCGCGGCGTAATTTGTATCCAATTTGAACCGTCTAATTCTCCGTCAACCCTTGATTCTGGTTCTAGGGGATTGTCATAGTAATAGCGTATTTTGCACTGCATTGTTGTTCCGTCATGCCCGAGTGGAGCACTTAATTCCATTAGAATATTTTGGGTTTGGCCTTCCCCTAAAGAATTGATTCTTGTTTCATCAAGGAACTTTAACCAGCCCGGAGTGCACACTTTATCGTTTTTGACTAAAACCTGAATGTTTTTTAAAGTCATTTCCCCTGTGTTTTTTACGCGCAGGTTTTTGGTTATCTTTTCATATGTTCCCGAAGTTTCAATATAATCCACTGTCACTGATTTTGTTTCCGGAGTAATTGTTAATTCGAATTCTGCTTCATCTTGAATTTCCAGAGTTAAAGGCATTATAATTGGCTGTGGAAACATTTCTGCCTCTGCAATAATGTTTCCTGTTATTTCCTCTGTTTTTGCTGTGATTGGAATCTCGAATTTTAGGCGGTTGTTTGCCTCGTTGTTTCCAATGCCTTTTCCTTCAAGAGTGCTTATTACATTGCCTTCTACTAGCGTCAGGCTTTGTTCTATCTGTTCCTGCGGGTTTTTCGAAACACTTGTGATTTCAAGTGTTAGTGTAATGTCATAGAGCGTAAACGGGCTCTTGTTTTCGAGGTTAAATTCTTTTATTACTGTTTCTCCCGCGTCTCCTCTTATTGTCATGGAGGAGGGATTGAATTCCAATTCAGGCCTTGGATAAATTCTTACTCCGTCGGGAAGTGTTTCCTTTTCATTTGTGAATTTGATTCTCACATAGCCGCTTAACTCTTTGCCGTCTTCTTCCTCGCTCTTGTCAAACTGCATGTTTTCCGGAACAGAGAGTGTAACTGTTAGTGTTTCGGAACTGTTTGCCTGCACAAGCACAGAGGGAATCTCTATATTGAGCTCTTCAAGGGAGCTGCTTGCAACAATTTCTATTTGCTCGGGCTCTCCGCTTGGATTGTTAATAGTCATTTCAAAGCTTGTTTCCTGCCCTGCAACAAGTGTTTTTGGAAAATTCTG
>JAFGEM010000001.1 GCA_016931555.1 Candidatus Iainarchaeum sp.
AACAAACTGTTCGTAATTAGAATGGTTGAATTTGTATAAAAACTGTTTTATTTTTGCGTCTCCAAAAGAGTATTTTAAGAGAACTTTGTCGCGCTCCCCTGAAAAATCATGAAAACCATGCTTCTGGCTCGGGTCAAGAATAAAAAATTTGTTATCTATCTCTGTGATTACAAAAGCATGTGTTTTCAAGTTGTCTAACTCTGCAATTACTATTGAGGCTTTTTCATCCCCCAATCCAAGGAGAAGGCTGCACAAAAAAATCGCCAAGTCCTCATCATCCGCAACTTTTTCAGAAAAAATTTCTTTGGGAGAGAGCCAATAATTCAAATTCAATTCAAGGGAAACATAATTAATTTCACTCTTGACAAAATCAAAAACAGCAGAAGCAACTGCTACATAATCTTTTGGGTGTTTATACTCATCAGGCTTCAAATCCGCCAAAATAGATTGAATTGTAAGGTCATCAGAATTCACAAGCCCCTTTATTTCCCCAATAGTGCGCCTTTCAGACTCATTAATCAATTCAGCGTATTTCTCAAGCAAAAGCCTTTGCAAGCGCAGTGTCAGGTCTTTTTTGCTTGTAGAACTAGGGCTTTCCGAAACAAATTCACTATTCTCAGTGTCTTGAGACACCTGCCTTTCCATTCAAACAAATAAGGCAAAAACAGGCTTTAAATGTATGTTTTGCTGCAAAAGAAAAAAAAAACTGGTTGCAACACCAGAAAAACTCAAGAGCAAATAAAACAAGTGGTAAACAAATAATTGGCCACTCATCCCGCGCTATGTTTTTGGCGGCAACCCTGTACATGTTATTGCAACATTCTTGTCGTAGCCAAACTGGTCAATATATTCCACAGGAAAGCTAAATGTAAGAGGATACGGATAATCGCTTATACGGCAACCGTTAGAGGTAAAGCGCGCAAACATGTACAGCATAAAAGTTTTGGAGGGAGTATCCTTTGAACCCAGTTCAAATTTTTGCCCAGAAGCAAGGTTAACAGGAGTAGCCGGAGTTATGGCTGAATAGTCGGGCCAGGGCAAAAGTCCTTTCCCATAAGTGCATCCACCGACAATTTCACTAGAATAAAAGTAACCAACGTCTATAATGCTTATAGGGCCGCCTGTAGCGTTTGTTAAAACAAGTGTGCTGGGTAGGTCTCCCTCACCATAAATACTCGCTCCCCAATAAGCACAGTCCAAATTTATACCACAAAGACCAGAAGTTGAGCGGATTGATGAATAAGGCAAGTTATAGCTTTCAACTATTATTTTTGTTGGATCAGAGCTTCTGCAAACAAAAGTATCTTCGGGCGACTTCATTACAAAAAACAATACGCTTGCAACACTCACTATAAGAACAAGCGCCCAGCCGTAAGTCATCAAATACTCTAATCCAGCCTGAGAACGCGAATTCATTTATACAACCTAATAGAAAAACAACTTAAAAGTATTTAATAATTGTCTATGGGTGAGGGGGATAGCCTTTGCATGTTATTGTGGCATTTTTGTTGTAACCAAACTGGTCAGTATATTTGATGCCGAATTCAACTGTGTCTGAAAAATAATTTGTTGAAGCAGGGCATGTTGATGTTCCTCCCACGATAAAAATATTTATGAAACCGTCCTCTGACCTGAATTCCCCACCCCCGGGAACATTCATTGGAGAAAAATTTCCCGGAGAAAAAAGCTTGAATCTCGCACATGCGGGAACAGGAGTCTGATAAAGGATTTCCCACCCAGGAGACGGATCGGCAGGCTGTGTAACAACAATATTCGAAATTGTTATTTGCCCTCCAGTAGCATTCTGCAATACAAATGTTGCGTGCGGGTCTCCATTAGTTGTGACTCCCCAGCCCAAGCAATCCATATTAACCGGATTACAATTAGCAGGATCCCCATAGTTTGGAGAAGGCGGAAAATCATAACTCTTTAAAACAATCTTTGTTGGATCAGAGCTTATGCAGGAAAAATTGTTTTGCGGGGGCGCCAAAACAAAAAAAAGCACTCCTGCAACAGTCACAATTAAAATCAATCCCCAGCCATAAGTCATCAAATACTCCAAGCCAGCCTGAGAACGCGAAAACATTGTTAACCCAAAAAAAACAAGCTTTTCAAGTATAAAATCCTATCTCCAGGAAAGCGCGAATCAATTTAGGGGAGCGGGGGCTGATTGCATATTATCTCAACATTCCGGTCATAGCCAAACTGGTCAGTGTAAGAAAAAATCCAGGCATAATCCAAAGGCCAGTCGGGATAGTTTTCCACTTTGGGGCTTGGACAGCTAACAGAGCCCGAAGCCCCAAGGCTAAGATAAGCCTCGGTAATTCTCGCTTTGCCTCCAGCGGGCAAAGCAACAGGCTCTGCCCAAGCAGGAATGTGCCAATAAACTGTGCCGTTTATTTTGCCGGGAGAAAACATATAACTATACTTGCAGGAATCAGTCCAAGTAAAAGACAGCATCTTATCTGCATATGCCTTTGTTATCCTGATTGGGCCGCCAGTAGCATTCACGAGAGTCATTTCCCCCTTGTACGGCGTGGTTGGATAATAACCCCAAAATTTGACATCACTAACCGAACCACTGAAATAGTCAGGGTTATACTCTAAATAATAGCTCTCCAAAACAATTTTTGTCGGGTCACTGCTCCTGCACAAAAACTCTTGCTGTGGCGGGGCAAAAACAAAAAACAATACGCTTGCAACACTCACTATAAGAACGAGCGCCCAGCCATAGGTCATCAAATACTCTAATCCGGCTTGGGAACGCGAAAACATTTTTATCAAAAATAAGAAGAAGTTTGAAGTATAAAAGGGTTTTTCCCCGGCAAAAACATTTTTTAATCTGAAGTTCCTATTGTTTGCATGGCAAATATTACTTTTTTTGGCGCGTGCTCCGAAGTGGGGAGAAACGCAATGCTGCTAGAGGCCAGCGGGAAAAAGATTTTGTGCGACGCAGGCATCAAAGTGGGAAAGGAAAAGAATGAATATCCTGACATTCCAAAGGGGCTTGCAAAAAAAATTGATGCCATTGTTTTAACACACGCGCACATTGACCACTGCGGATACATTCCATTTCTCGTCAAACAGGGTTTTAAGGGAAAGGTTTTTGCAACAAACCCCACAAGAGACATAATGCACCTGCTTTTGAGTGACGCTGCAAAGATTGCGCGCGAAAACAAAACAGAGTTTTATAACACACAGGATATTGAAAAAACACTTTCAAGAGCAGAGGCAATTTCTTTCGGGGAAAAAACAAAAATTGCGAATGGAATTGAACTGGTTTTTTATAATGCAGGCCACATTCTTGGAAGCTCGCTTGCAGTGCTGGGTTTTGAAGGAAAAAAATTGCTGTACGCAGGAGACTTGAATACGCGGGAAAGCAATTTGCTTTTGCCTGCAAAACCGCCTCAGGAAAAAATTGATTTTCTTGTGCTGGAATCAACTT
>JAFGEM010000092.1 GCA_016931555.1 Candidatus Iainarchaeum sp.
AGCAGCCAAGGGTGGAGGTGTTAACTCATTAAAGCCTTACGTTAGTTGGGTTGAGAACGGTGCGAGCCAGTTTGGATACTATCTGTTAGGAGTGTCGATTGTCTGCGGGAAAAGTGCCATGAGTACGAGAGGAACGTGGCACTGCAGCCTCTAGTGTGCCAGTTGTCTGACAAGGCATTGCTGGGTAGCCACGCTGTAGTTGATAAGAGCTGAAAGCATCTAAGCTCGAAGCAACCCCTTAGACGAGACAATCATCCCTGAAACCACGTTGAAAAACACGTGTCTAGGGGCGAGGGTGCCAATAGAACATTGGTTCGATAGGTTGGTGGTGTACGCACGGAGCTTCGGCGACGTGTTCAGCCTTCCAATACTAAACACCCGAGGGTTCTTAAAAAACATCAGTAATTGAACTCACAAGGCTTCAAAATGCATGAATTCATTATCTTTTTTTAATTAGGTAATTCTCTATAGCCGTAAGACGGAGTTCATTGCTTTTTTTTTAAAGCAAAATTATTTTATTCTAGTTTCAACACAATTATGGCATGCCGCGAGTTAAAGGAAAGCCAATTCCCTCAATACTTAAGAGTGCACGGGGCAAAAAATCAGATCCACGGCTTAGGGACTGGAGCAAACATGTAGTGCGAAATTTTAACCCGAGGGATTTGGGTTTTGATCCGATTAGAGATATTCCCAAAGGAAAAGAAGTTCTGATAAAAACCAATTCTGCTCGCCTGCTCATTAGAAAAATTCGCGGTTCCCTGAAGCTAAGGCAAAGCGATCAAATAGGCTTTGTTGGAACCAAGGCCAATTATTATCTTCGGGTTTCCTCTCCAAGCGGAACAGCCAGAGCCCAGTATTTTCTCATATCTAATCCTGAAGTAATCCGCGGGTTGGAGTACCTTAAAATTGCCTCAAAAAAATAAAAAAATTTAATTTATAAATACTTCTATACATAATTATTTTTGTTGGGTCGTGGGTGGCTTGCTGACGGTAGCCTTTGTGCTTTCGGGCGCAAACGGCAGCTGAGGAAAGTCCGGCCACTTCACTGCAGAGAAATCTGCGAATACAAAATCACTTCTGAGAAGGAGTCCACGGGAACAGAAACGGTACTTTTTGCTTCGGCAGAAAGATGAAACGCGCCTGTGGTTAAAACCGCTGTCAAAGGCGGGGAAGTGCAAGGCTAGAGCCGCTAAGACGAATGCAAGCTAGAAACAGAAGCCGGCTTACTACCCACTGCCCAGCACTAAATTTTGAAGCATTCTTTTTACCTTTTGGGACTATTTTTTAATTCTTTTCAATTTCAATTACTACTTATTAGTTACTTTTATTCGTAGTGATTGTCATGTTAACTGGTAAAAAGCTTGTTGAAAAATACCTTAAGTTCTTTAAGGAAAAGGGGCATGCAATTATTCCAAGCGCTTCGCTTATTCCTGAGAATGACCCTACAGTGCTTTTTACAACTGCAGGAATGCACCCCCTTGTTCCCTATTTGATGGGGCAGCCTCATCCCTCCGGAAAAAGGCTTGTGGATGTTCAAAAATGTGTGAGAACAGGAGACATTGACGAGGTCGGAGATGCCTCGCACTTAACATTCTTTTTCATGCTTGGAAACTGGAGTCTCGGGGATTATTTTAAAAAAGAGGCAATTGAATGGAGCTTTGAATTCCTTACAAGCAAAAAATGGCTGGGATTAGATCCCAAAAGAATTTCCGTTACCTGCTTTGCAGGAGACAATGATGCCCCAAAAGACGAGGTTTCTGCAGAGGTCTGGAAAAGCGTTGGAATTCCAGAGGAAAGAATTTATTTTTACGGAAAAGAAGACAATTGGTGGGGCCCTGCAGGGGAAACAGGGCCGTGCGGCCCAGACACTGAAATGTTTTACGATACAGGCAAAGAAAAGTGCAGCGAGGATTGCAAGCCGGGTTGCTACTGCGGAAAATACTTTGAAATATGGAATGATGTTTTTATGCAATACAACAAAACTGCCGGCGGAGACTTTGAAAAACTCGCGCAGCAGAATGTAGACACTGGAATGGGTGTTGAAAGGACAATTACAATGCTGCAGGGAAAGGAAACTGTTTTTGAAACCGAAATGTTCAAGCCTGCGATGGACGAATTGTGGAGGCTTGCAAATCGCCCTATAGAAAAATCCAAAAGAATTATTTGCGACCACTTGCGCGCAGCAGTATTCATTCTTGCGGAAGGCATTGTCCCGAGCAATGTTGAAAGGGGATACATACTGCGCAGGCTAATAAGGCGCTCAGTAAGGCATGGCAAGCTAATGCAGATTCAGGGAAATTTTTGCAGTAAACTGGGAGAAGTTTTCATAAAAACCTATGGCGACGAGTGGCATGAGCTCAAAAAAAATAAAAAAACAATTTTGGGTGAATTGGAAAAGGAAGAGCAAAAATTTGCTACTGTTCTCTCGCAGGGAATAAAAAAGTTTGAACAGATTTACAGCAAAAACACTAAAATCACTGCACAGGATGCGTTTCTTCTCTTCCAGTCTTATGGGTTCCCCCTTGAAATGACTTTAGAGATTGCCAAAGAAAAAGGCATTGAAATAAACAAAAAAGCTTTTGAAAAGGAATTTGCAAAGCACCAATTTGTTTCCAGAAAAGGCAGTGAAAAGAAATTCAAATCAGGTTTGGCGGACAACAGTGAACAAACAACAAAATTTCACACTGCAACACATCTTCTCCATGCTGCACTGCGCGATGTTCTTGGCGACCATGTGCAGCAAAAAGGCTCGAATATTACGCCTGAAAGGCTGAGGTTTGATTTTTCACATCCTGAGAGACTGACCCCTGTTCAGATAAAGAGAGTCGAGGATCTTGTGAACATGGCAATATCAATGCGCATTCCAGTGATAAGGGAGGAAATGTCTCTCGATGAAGCACGCAAGGAAGGCGCGCTTGCTTTTTTTGATTCAAAATACGTTCCCGAAAAAGTTTCAGTTTACACTATTGAGGGCATGTCCAAAGAGGTGTGTGCCGGCCCTCACGTAAAAAACACTGGAGACCTCGGAAAATTCAAAATTGTAAAAGAAGAGGCAGTAAGCGCAGGAGTGCGCAGAATAAAGGCAGTGCTCGAATAACTTAATAAACAATCCAACCCTAGTTTTTTTATGGATCGAATATATACCAGGATTTATGCCCCAAAAGACATTCCTTTTACAGCACAAATCTGCAATGACTGCTGGCAAACATTTTATCCTCCATATATTGGCAAGAGTGCTGTTGCGCGGGTTGTTGCTGCGAGAAAAAAACGGCCGCACAAGTTTGTTCCGAATACTAAAAAGAATTTTTGTTTTGTTGCCCTCTTAAAGGGAAAAATTGTTGGTTTTGCTGTTGGCGAAGTTAAAAACAAAAAAGCGCATTTAATTGCACTGTACATTTCCCCTGAACACACTGGAAAAGGAATTGGCTCGCATTTAATCCAAAGATTTTTCAAGCAGATTAAGAGCCAAAAGCCGAAAAAGGCTTTTGTTGAGACTCTTGTGAAAAACAAGCGTGCAATAAAATTGTACGCAAGCTTTGGATTCAAGGCTGTGAGGGAAAAGTATTTTCGCACGCGCGGGGTAAAAAGGCGTGTAGTTGTAATGGAAAAGGGATTTTGAATAAACTGCTCTTTTGGTTTTTTTTGATATGCTAGCGGGCATACCTGACAATGGCGTTTACATCGTCACGCATTTGTTTTCTCCCGTATGCTATTTGCACTTTGTTGAATTTGGTTAAAAACAGGGAGTAAAGCAATTCTCCTCTTTTTGATCCAAATTCATTGCAAAGCTCTTGCATAAAGCCCCTTGTAAAGCTTTCAAGCGGCGCGTTATGCTTCTTTTTTGTTCCCAACTGCTTTTCAAATCCAAAAAATAGTTTCAAGGCAGCTTTTCTTTCTGCTCCGCGCATATTCGCGCCGAGCAGGGCATATTTAAGTGCAACCTTAAAAATTATTGAATCTCTCTTTTTTTCGGAACTTTGTTCAATTTCTTGCCTCTCTTCCCGAGTGAGAGCTGATCTAAAACGGGCAATTGCCTCTTTTCGAGTTGCTCTATCTGGTAATCTGTCATATTCCCGGGCTATTGTTTTTTTTAACTCAGGATGTCTTGTAATTTCTTCTGGGTTCACAGTTCGCTCCTTTGTGCCTTTTGTGCTTTCATGCACTGCTTTTACCATTGCAATCCGCATTATTTCAAGATCCCGTGCTCTATCCAGTTTATCCAAAATTTTGCGCGTCTTTCTTTTGCTGGGCCCTAAGAAACCAGCAACAACTCTTGCTGCATGCTTAACCCGTTTTTTTGCGGCCATCAATTCCTCGCCTCTCAAATAGCTAGCTCTCTCATTCAATTTAATTGTTTCGCTTGCTGAATACCTTTAAATAATCTTTCAAACAATTTTGTTTTTGGTGTAATTTATTGTTGCAGTAAATAAAATAGGTTTAAATTCTAATTCTGTTTTAATTACACTAAGGAACCAGTTATTGCTTTTGCTGCTATTGCAGTAAGGCACGCCATTTTAACGGGTTTTAAAAATGGGTGTTGATTTCAAAAAACTTGAGTCCAAGTGGCAGAAAAAATGGGCCATTGCAGAGGTTTTCAAGAGCCGCCCGGCAAAAGGCAAGAAAAAGTTTTATTGTTTGGAAATGTTTCCCTATCCCTCGGGATCTGGATTGCATATGGGCCATGCTTTTAATTACACTATTGGTGACATTTACGCGCGCTTCAAAAGAATGCAGGGCTACAATGTCCTCTATCCCATGGGTTATGATGCGCTTGGATTGCCAGCAGAAAACGCTGCAATAAAAGCCGGAGTCCACCCAAAAAAACATACTGCGGATGCAATAAAAAATTTTGTGAACCAGCAAAAGCTTTTGGGCTTGAGCTATGATTGGGAGCGAATGGTTGTAACTTACGAGCCAAATTATTACGCATGGAACCAGCACTTGTTTTTGGATTTATATGATACTGGCTTGGTTTACAAGGAAAAAGCGCCTGCAAACTGGTGCCCAAAGTGCGAGACAGTGCTTGCAAACGAGCAAGTGCACAGCGGACATTGCTGGAGGCATCCAGATACTGAGGTTGAAACAAAAAATTTGGAACAATGGTTCATAAAAACAACTGCATATGCAGACGAATTGTTAGAGGGCTTGGAAGAGGTAGACTGGCCTGAGAGAATAAAGGCAATGCAGCGCAATTGGATTGGAAAAAGCAGCGGAATAGAATTGGATTTTCCAATAATTGACTCTGAAAAAACACTCTCAATATTTACTACGCGCCCCGACACTTGCTATGGAATTACTTTCATGGTTCTTGCTCCCGAGCACCCTTGGCTTGAAGAGCTTGTTGCCGGCAATGAAAACAAGAAGGAGATTCTTGCGTTTGCAAAAGAACTTGCAAAAGCAGATGAAATAACAAGAACAGCAGAAGGAAAAGAAAAAAGGGGGATGTTTATTGGGCGATATTGCACTAACCCGTTCACAAATGCAGCAGTGCCAATTTTTATTGGAGAATTTGTTTTAGCCCACTATGGGACCGGAGCAATAATGGCTGTTCCTGCCCATGACCAGAGAGATTTTGAATTTGCAAAAAAACATGATATCCCGATTAAGGTTGTGATCCAACCAAAAGGCACACGGCTTGATGAGGCAACAATGAAAAGGGCATTTGTGGATGCAGGCATTCTTATTAACTCAGGAGAATTTGACGGTGTAAACAATATTGAAGCAATTGAATTGATCAGTGATTTTGCTGAGGCAAACGGATTTGGAACGAGAAAAATAAATTACAAATTGAGAGACTGGCTTGTTTCTCGGCAGAGGTATTGGGGCACTCCAATACCAATTGTTTACTGTGCAAAGTGTGGCATTGTTCCTGTTCCAAAAAAAGATTTGCCTGTTCTTTTGCCTGAAAAAGTAAAATTTGGTTTTGGAAATCCATTGGAAACAAGCAAGGAATTTGTTGAAACAAAATGCCCCAAATGCAGGGGAAAGGCAACAAGAGAAACAGACACAATGGACACTTTCTTTGATTCAAGCTGGTATTTCCTCCGCTTCTGCGATCCAAAAAACAAGTTAAAGCCCTTTGACAGGAAAAGAACTGATTATTGGATGCCTGTAGACCAGTATATTGGGGGCGCTGAACACGCATGCATGCACCTTATTTACGCGCGCTTTTTCACAAAAGCCTTGCGAGACATTGGATACTTTTCAATAGACGAGCCTTTTTCCAAGCTTTTTAACCAGGGAATGCTGCACGGAGAAGACGGCTTTGTAATGTCAAAATCAAGGGGAAATGTAGTGAATCCCATTGAAATGATTGAAAAATACAGTGCAGACATTCTTCGCTTTTATCTTGTGTCAATTGCCTCTCCCGACAAGGACATGGTTTGGAGTGACAAGGGAATTGAAAGCAGCGCCAAGTTTGTGAACAAAATTTACAATTATTTTGGGGGAATAAAGAAGGGAAAAAGCACTCCAAGGATTGAGAGCAAATTAAACAAGACTCTTAAGGAAGTGACTGTTCACATTGAAAATTTTGAGTATAATAACGCAATTTTGAAGCTCCGGCAATTGTTTGATTCTCTTGGAAAAACAGAGAGCAAACAAACTCTTGGAGTTTTCCTTCAAATGATTAGTGTCTTCTGCCCGCACATTGCAGAAGAGCTCTGGGCAAAGCTTGGGAACAAGAAAATGGTTTCAACTGAAAAATGGCCAAAGGCTGAGGAAAAAAAGATTAACGAACAGTTTGAAAAAGAGGATAATGCAATTGAACAGCTTGTTAATGATTTGAACCATGTGAAGGGCATTGTCCAAAGCAAGGGCAAAAAGCCAAAGAGCGCGTTTGTTTACACTATTCCTAAAGAGAAAGAATTGTTTTCAGGGCAGATTGAAAGCCTTGAAAACAGGACAGGGTTAAAGATAAGTGTTTTTGCAGTCAACGACAAGGGAAAGCGCGATCCCGAGAATAAAGCTGCAAAAGCCAAGCCATTGAAACCCGCAATTTTTATGGAATAGGCGTATGCTGATTGCATAATTCGATTTATAACTTTTCTTTGAAATTTTATAACCCAAGTATTAAATATTTGTTAATTCTACAATTTTATCATGTCACATATTGCGCAGTCTTCTTTGGAGTATGTTACCACGTATGGCTGGGCATTAATTCTCTTTATTGCTGTTGCTGCAGTAATTTTCTTTGTTCTTGCCCCTGATTCTGGTGAACTGCGTTTCAAGACTGATTCTACAAAATTTTTGGTTCGCTCAAGTGATAATGATGAAGGGGGTTTTGCAGTAGAAATTATTAATGCAACAGGCCGCCCAATAACTATTGATTCTATTGATCATGGGAATTTTGAAATAACAAGCCCTCAAACAGGAGAAATAATCCCAAGCGGCGGAACAATAACAATAACAGGAAATTTTCCTCAACAAGGAGTGCTTTCTGGCGGCTCTTTTTCAATAGCCTATTCAGGAGAAGAATCAGGCTTAGTAACAGTGGCAGTGGAAGTTGAAGAGAGTAATCCTCAACAATTATGCCCAGATCAAACATGTTCCTTGGAAGAAAATTGCCCTGCAGACTCAGATGCCTGCCCTGAGCTTGAAACATGCGTTTCAAACATTTGCTCGGGTGGTTGTACAGCCGCGCCTATTGCGTCCGGCTTAGAGGATAGCAAAGGAGAAAACCTTTGCAATGAAACTGTTGGCTGTGATTATCCCCCCTGTGCATGTAATGGAAGCGGTGAATGCGTAAATTTGCCTTTAACCTGTGCAGAAGCCGGTGGGGCTTGTACTATGAGCCCCTGTGGCATTGCAGAGGCATATCCTCCCGGAGACTATGACTGTGGAAACTTGACAGATGTTTTAGCGCCGTATTGCTGTATTCCAAATAACGAGTGTACAGATGCTAACGGAGTCTGCTTTCCAGAAGGCTGTGCTTTTACCCCGTACGGGAGCTATGTTGACGGCGGAGAGGCAGAGTGTGTTGCAGAGCATGGTTTTGACTGGCACTGCTGCCAAAACTGCACAGATGCAGGAGGCGTTTGTACAATTTCAAGTCCCGGCAGTCTAACTCCTTATCCTCCGGGAGATGCCGAATGTTCGGAAACTTGGGGGCCTTACTGCCATATTCCCGGAACAGAATGTAGTGATGCTAGCGGCTATTGTAATGAAGTTGGATGCCCAATAGAGGTTTATCCTTTGGGGCAAGCACAGTGCATATTCGAAAATGGCTTTGACTTTTATTGCTGTCTTGATAGTTAGCCGCCAAAAGCCCGTATTGCTGAATAAAAACATTTAAATTCAGTAATCTTATTTATTTATTTTATGCCTAACCCTAAAAGACAAAACAGGAAGCCAAGGCAGGTTCCGAGGAAAACCAAAGAGATTTTTCGCCATGTGCGCGGTGTCTCGCCAAGAAAAAGAAAAAGCCTTGCCGAGAAGAGAAACCTGACTCTGCGAATGCTCGATTCGCTTTGGAAGGCTTCTGAGGGCAGCAGTGATTTGGAGCCTCTGGCAGCAAAAGACAGGGCAATGCTCAACGGCATAAGAGAAAGGCTTGTTGTGCAGCAGGGCACTTTTACAATGGCTGACCATACTAACGTGTCGCGCGTTTACAAAAGAGTGTTTGGGCCAAAAGCAAAGCCAGATTGATTAAAAACCCTGTTTTCTCAGGAATTCTTCAAACGCACGCCATCTTTCTTTCAGTACGCGCCTTGATTCTGCAATTGGTTCCCCTTTTCTTTTTTCCCTGCCTAGGAAAGTAGAGGCAATGTTGATTCCCTGAACATATCTTCTAAATTCTGCTTTGATTTCTCCCCATTGCCCTGTGTGAATAAATTTTTCCTGGCACAGGAAGAAAAAAACCTGGTTTGGCTTTTCAGGCTTTGTCGTGCGTATCAAATTCCTTATTGCTCTTATTGTCTGCCCTGGACTGTTTTCCTGAAAAATTTTATCGAGATTGGGCCTTAAAATTCCAACAATTTTTTTTCTGGGAATAACTCTTTTAATTTCCGCTGCAGTGGTTTGTCTGGGTCTCGGCATAAAATCACATTTTTTCAAGCACTTCAATGTTTAAAAGTGCCAACCCGTTTTTTAGGATTTGTGATGTTGCTGCTACAAGCGCCAAACGTGCTTTTGCAGTGTTTTTGTCTTTTGCATTTATTACGGAAAGCTCGTGGTAGAATGAGTTGAATTGTTCCGCAAGGCTTATGAGGTAGTGGCAGAGTGTATGCGGGCTCATGTTTGAACCTGTTTTTTCCATTATTTTAGGGTATTCGGATAAAATTGAAACAAGTTTTGTTTCCAAAGGCTCTTTTAACAAGTCAAATTTAATGCTTTTAAATTCTCCTGCTTTTGCTTTCCTGAGAATGCTTTTTGCACGCGCATAAGTGTATTGCAAATAAGGGCCTGTTTCTCCCTCAAATGCAATGCTTTTTTTTGGGTCAAAATTCATGTCGCGTGCAACATCAATTTTTAGGAGATAAAATTTTATTGCTGCCAAAGCAATTTTTTCCCTGCGCAGCAAAATTTCCTTTTTGCTTAAGCCCTTGTGCCTTTTTTTGATTTCCTTTTCCGCGAGCACTGCCATTTCGTCCATGAGATTGTCTGCATCAACTACTTTTCCTTCCCTTGATTTCATTTTTCCTTCAGGCAAAAAAACCATTCCGAACGCGAGGTGAAAGCATTTTTTTGCCCATTCAAATCCAAGCTTTTCAAATATTGCAAACAACTGTTTTAGGTAAAAATTTTGTTCGTTTCCCACAACCCAGATTGCTTTATCCAAACCAAATTTTTCAAACTTGTGTTTTGTAAGCACAAGGTCATTGGAAATGTAAATGCTTGTGCCGTCTGCACGCATTACAATTTTATCCTGCATTTCAGGTTCAAGCCTTGCAATTATTGCGCCAGCAGAATCCTTTTCAAACACCCCTTTTTTCAAACCCAGTTCTATTACTGGTTTTGCTTTGCCGTAAAATTGTGATTCAAAAAACTCTGTTTCAAACCTGCTTCCAAAGCGCTTATAAGTTTCCTTGAACCCCTTTAGAATCCAGTTGTTCATTTTTTTCCACAATGCGCGGGTTTCTTTGTCTCCCGCTTCCCATTTTTTGAGCATTTCCTGTGCCTCTTCCTCGAGCTTCGGGTTTTTCTCGGCTTCTTTTGCAAATTTTACGTAAAAATCTCCTACAAAATGGTCGCTCTTATTTTTTGCCTTTTCCGGAGTTTTGCCTTTCCCAAATTTTTTGTATGCAAGCATGCTCTTGCAAATGTGAATTCCCCTGTCATTGTACAAATTTGCGCGAATTACTTTGTTTCCGTTGGCTTCAAGAATATTTGAAACAGCCATTCCAATTGAATCATTTCTCAAATGCCCTAAATGAAGCGGCTTGTTTGTGTTTGGAGCAGAGTATTCCACCATAATTTTTTTGCCTGTTTTTTCAGAGCACCCAAATTTTTCCTTTTTTTTCAAAATTTCGGGAATAATTTGCTTTGCAAGGCCCTGTTTTTGCAGAAAAAAATTGAGGTATGCTCCAATTGCTTCTGCTTTTTCAAAGCCCTGCGGAAGCTTCACGCCTTCTTTCAATTCCTTGGCAATTTCTGCAGGCGCCTTTTTGAGTACGGGCGCGAGCTTAAAACAGGGCAGTGCAGTATCCCCCAATTTTGAGTCTTTCGGAGTCTCGAGAAAACCCTCTATCGTTTGCGCTGTTAATTGGCCTGAAATTGAATTTGAAATAGCCTGTGCCAATTCTTTTTTGAAGTCCATTTAAACCAATTATAATTAGCTTATTCAGATTTAAAAAACTATTACACCCGCGGAAAAGCTCAGATTTCTATCTGCATTGCTGTTTCATCACAGTCAGGGAATTTTACGCAGTTAATGCAGTCAGCCCAAATTTTGTGGGGCAACACATCTTTTGGAATCTCTTGAAAGCCAATTTTTTTGAAAAAATCAGGAACATATGTAAGTGTGAACACTTTCTGCAATTCAAGGCGCTTTGCCTCTGCAAGGCACTCCTCTACAATGCCTTTTCCAATGCCTTTTCGCCAGTGCTCTTCCTTTACAGCAAGGCTGCGTATTTCTCCAAGACCTTCCCAGCAAATGTGAAGGGCACAGCATGCCTTTATTTCGCTGTTTTCTTCAAACACAACAAAATCGCGCAATTGCTCGTAAATGCTTAACGCGCTTCTGTCTAACAGCAGGCCTTTTGCAGCATAAGAGGAAAGCAAAGCCTTTATTTGCTTGACATCAGAGATTTTTGCCTTTCGAATCATTTAGAAACAGTTCTTTTAGCTGTACACTACTACTGGCCCTGAGTAATAGGGAGAGCCTACATAATAATAGCCCCTATACGTGTATGGGCTTGGATAGTATGAAATGCTTGGCGTATAGTACGGCACTCTATATTGCTGCTGTGGCACGTAATAAGTGTAATAATTATAGCTTCTTGTTGGATATCTCGGCACATAATAATTGGCGCTCCCATAACTCCTGTAACAATAACTGTAGTGGCAAACACTGCGCAAAAACCCGCCTACACTGCCCTCATACTCATAATCAATTCCATGGCCTTCATACTCTATTTCAAGCTCGCCATCATCATACTCTATTTCCAAATCATGCCATGCAAGCGCAGTGCCCGCGCTGAATAAAACAAACAAGCCTAATACCGCTATTAATGCGGCTGTTTTTTGTGTCATAATAAAATTCGAGTTCAAAAGATTTAAAAGAGTGAGTAGAACGGACCTGGCTGATTTGAACAAGCCTTTTTCTCAGGAAAAAGCCTTGGGAAACCATTAACTCGGGCACCCATTTCGCTATGCTCAATGGGTGATCGGACCTGGCCGGATTTGAACCGGCGATCTCCTGCTTAGAAGGCAGGCGCCCTATCCAGGCTAGGCTACAGGTCCAGAACAAGAAATTAGTGTTTCCAATAAAATTAGGTTAATTAAACTATATTAAATTATTGGCTTGCTATTTTTTTCTTTGTTTCCTTGCTTTTTTGGCTCTGCGCCTTGCACGCATTTTTACTAGCACATATTTAATGTTTTTTTTGAACGCGTGTGTTTTTTTTGCCTCTGCAATCAATCCTTTTGGGTTAATCCTGTAAATGTAGAGCGGCACT